>LUZO01000531.1 GCA_001603685.1 Bacteroidales bacterium Bact_23 | reverse complement strand
TTACTTTTTACTTTACTCTTTTACCTTTTTACTTCTGTTTCTGCCTCTGCCTTCGACTCGGGTTCGACTCGCCTTCGACTTCGCTCAGGCACCGGCTCACCCACCGGCTCACCCACCGGCTCACCCACCGGCTCACCCACCGGCTCACCCACCGGCCTTCGGCTTGGGTGCTCCGGTGCCTTCGAGGGTTTCGGCTTCGCTCAACCACCGTCAGGTACCGGTGAGAACCTCAGGCTTCGGAAAAATGCTCCTTCTTACTTCTTACCTCTTACTTCTTACCTCTTACTTCTTCCGCCGCGGCGGACTCCGACTTCCGACCCCGGGCCTCCGGCCAAATCAATTCCCCAAATCCGATATAAACTTGATGCGCATCAGGCGGATCTCCTCTTCGTTGAATTCGTCTTCGCCCAGCTCTTCAAGGGCCTTGGTTACCGAGTCGCTTTCGGCTTCGCGGAAGTATTCGTAAATCTCCTCCTGGTGGTAGGGGTCCACATACTCGTTTACATAATAGGAGAGGTCGAGCTTGGTTCCCGACGATACGATGCGTTCGACTTCGGTGAGCAGCTCGGCAATGGAAAGGTTCTTGGCAAAGGCAATGTCTTCGAGCGAGATTTTGCGGTCGATGTTCTGGATGATATAGACCTTCAGGCCCGATTTGTTTACCACCGATTTCACCACCATATCCATAGGGCGGATAATCTCATTCTCTTCCACATAGGTCTTGATCAGCTCGAGGAAGGGCTTGCCGTATTTCTGTGCCTTTCCTGCGCCGACTCCGGTGATGTTCTTCAGCTCGTCGAAGTTGATGGGATACTGAATGGCCATATCTTCGAGAGAGGGATCCTGGAAGATGACAAAGGGCGGCAGGTTCTCCTTGCGCGATATCTCCTTGCGGAGGTCTTTCAGCATGGAGAAGAGGTTTTTGTCGGCGGTACTGGTTTTGGCGCCGCCGGCGAAGAAGTCCTCCTCATCCGAATTTTCGTAGTCGTGATCGCGGGTGAGCATGATGGAGTAGGGCTTTTTCAGGAACTTATGCCCTTCGGGGGTGACCTTCAGCAGGCCGTAGTTCTCGATGTCCTTGGCCAGCAGGCGCTCTATCAGCATCTGCCGGATCACCGCATTCCAGTATTTGTCGTCGAACTCGGCACCCTTGCCGAATACCTCCAGCTTGTTGTGTTTGAACGATTTATTGTTGGCGGAGGGCTTGCCGGTGATGACGCCGATGACATGCTTGGCCTTGAACAGCTGCTTGAGTGCCAGCACGGTTTCGAGTACCAGCTCAATGGCATCGCGCCCTTCGAACTTGGTTTTCGGGTGCAGGCAGTTGTCGCAGCTTCCGCAGTTGTCTTCGTTATATACTTCGCCAAAATAGTGCAGCAACTGCTTGCGGCGGCATACCGACGATTCGGCATAGGCTACCGTTTCCATCAGCAACTGGTTGGCAATCTCCTGTTCGGCGACCGATTTGTTCTTGTTGAACTTCTCCAGCTTCTGGATGTCGTCGTAGCTGTAGAAGGCTATGCAGTTGCCCTCGCCGTCGTCGCGGCCCGAGCGGCCGGTTTCCTGATAGTACCCTTCGAGGCTTTTGGGGATGTCGTGATGGATGACATAGCGTACATCGGGTTTGTCGATACCCATTCCGAAAGCGATGGTGGCTACAATGACATCGATCTCTTCCATCAGGAACTTATCCTGGTTGATGACGCGGGTGGCCGAATCGAGGCCGGCGTGGTAGGGGAGTGCCTTGATGCCGTTTACCTGAAGCGTTTCGGCAAGCTCTTCCACCTTTTTGCGGCTCAGGCAATAGACGATGCCCGATTTGCCCGGCTGCGACTTGATGTATTTGATGATGTCCTTGATCGGCTCCTCGCCCTTGGGCCGCACTTCGTAATAGAGGTTGGGGCGGTTGAACGACGAGATGAAAAGGTTGGCATCCTGCATGTTCAGGTTCTTCATGATGTCCTGCTGAACCTTGGGGGTGGCGGTAGCGGTGAGGGCGATGATGGGAACCCGTTTGCCGATGGCTTCGATGATGGGGCGCAGGCGGCGGTACTCCGGCCTGAAGTCGTGGCCCCACTCCGAGATGCAGTGCGCCTCGTCAATCGCAAAGAACGAGATGTCAATATCCTGCAGAAACTGAACATTCTCATCCTTGGTGAGCGATTCGGGAGCCACATACAGCAGCTTGGTTTTGCCGTCTTTCAGGTCTTTGCGCACATCGGAAATCTCGGCTTTGGTGAGCGACGAGTTCAGAAAATGTGCAATCCCCTGCTCGGCTCCGAAGTTGCGGATGGCATCCACCTGATTCTTCATCAGGGCGATAAGCGGCGATATGATGATGGCCGTGCCCGGACTGATGATGGCAGGCAACTGATAACACATGGATTTTCCGCCACCGGTGGGCATAATCACAAAGGTATCCTTGCCGGCAAGCAGGCTTTCAATTATGGCCTCCTGGTTTCCTTTAAAGGAATCGAACCCAAATATCTTCTTCAGCAGTTCGTTAAGAGAATAGTCTTTCACTACTTCCATTGCAGCGAGTTTTGTTTTCCTGATTCAGAATTTCAGTTCTGAAAATGTTATACAAAGCTTTTTGAACAAATTTAATCAATAACCAAATAAAAGTCAAAGAAAAAGTCAGATATCAGATAATTTTTAGTGTTACTCAAATT
>LUZO01000530.1 GCA_001603685.1 Bacteroidales bacterium Bact_23 | reverse complement strand
GGACAGTATCGGAGCGGCTTTACCCAATGCAAACAATAATGCCATCCCTGCGGGCCTGTTATTCACGCAAAATTCCGTAAAAGCGGCTTTACCGTCCGGAGAATGGAGCGGGCTTCTATCTTCAAATCAAGGTATTACAAAAATTAACAGATCCCTCCTTCGTCGGGATGACATGGTAACTGGTTGATAATTAAGCGAAATTACGAAGGCTGAAGAACCGCCTCCGTAATTTCTTTTGTTTTTTCCTATGTTGCCCTTTTCAAACAAAGTGCGTCGCGCCGGACGAAGTCGGGGTAAGAAATCTGTAATCCGAAAGATGTGGCGGAAAGCTCTAACCTCTGACCTCTGACCTCCGCCCTACTTCACAATCATCTTCTTCGTCTGCACAAACTTTCCGGCATCCAGACGGTAATAATAGATACCGGGTTTTAAGCCCTGTGCGCTGAATTCCGCAACATAGCTTCCGGGTGTCTTCTTCCCTTCGGCAAGGGTGGCCACCTCCTTTCCAAGCTCATCAAATACCTTTAATGAAGCGGCAACCGATTCCGGAACGGTATAAAATATCAGCGTTCGCGAGGCAACCGGATTGGGAAAATTCTGTCCGAGAAAGAATCCTTCAACTGCTTCGGGCCGGTTTCCAAAGCCAACCGTACCCTGCGGTACAATCTCTTCCACAATATCCACAGCAAGAGCCTGATCGTCAATTCCGCCTACTATATAAAGCCCTCCGGCATATTCGGCAGTAGCCATCCAGTGCCTTTTTGAGCTTATCTCAAGCGGATCGGTAACCCATGAATTGGTATTGATATCATAAACAATTATACTTTTGTAAGTGGCGTATCTGCTGCCGTCATTATTTCCGCCGATACAGTATATCAGGTTGTTGATGACTCCGAACGAACAGGCGCCCACCTTATACGGGCTGTCCGCAAGCCTTGTCCATGTGTCGGTGGCAGGAGTATACTTGTAAAACTCATTGTTGTTCCAGCCGATAATATAAATCTCGCCATTATATAAAATGGAACTCAGATCCCAGGTGCCGGTTGTAGTATTGCTTGTTTTTGTACTCCACGAATTGGTGGAAATATTATAGGCGTAAACCGCGCCATTTGAATTAAAAAGATAGATTATTCCATTGATTTCCTCAGAAGTTATTCCCCAGGTCTGGCTTGTGTTTGGACTTTCCGTAAGGTAGACCCATTCGCCATTGGTGAGGTTATAGCGCCGGTTCAGTGAAGGCCCGTAAGGCCATCCTCCCAGCAGATAAACATAATTCCCGACCCTGACTGTTTCAACATCCCACAGATTATAATCCGGTATGCTATCGTGATGTACCCAGGATGTGCCGTTGAACTTATAAATCCTCGGATACACGACACTTCCCGCCCAGTTGTTTGCACCACCGAAAAGGTAGATGGCATTGTTCCAGACTTCCGCATTTCCGGCTCCGATGGGGATGGGGAGGTTGGGCAGTTCCTGAGCCATTGAAAGGCTGCAGGTAACAACTACAAACAGAAGCGTAATTAATTTTTTCATAAGACCTCCTTTTTTACCTTTTACCGGTATGGATAAATGATTAGAAATTGTTAAACCGCCGGTAATTCACCGGAGGCCGCCAATGCAATGGTTGATACAAATTTAATCATATAATGTCCAAATTTCAATCCCTATGATTAGGTATTTTCCATTGTCTGAAATCACCATTTCATCCCTCACCTTCAGCCCCGGTTATACGAATTGTATTTACGAAGCTTCTGTCCGGAAAAGCGGTTCAGTGTAAAAGCCGTATCTTCGCATCCTACTCAGGAATTAACAACAGAAATGAACAACAGCAGCCCATTCGACCTCAGCGAACTGGCAATCAGCAGGATTGAAGACTTTCCCGGCAGGCCGTGGATTATTTTTCTGCACGACTCGCTGGGATGCATAGCGCTGTGGCGCGATTTTCCTGAAAGACTTGGCAGGCTAGCGGAGTGCAATGTGCTGGTGTACGACCGCCAGGGCTACGGAAAATCATGTCCTTTTACCTATGAGGAAAGGGATAACGAATATATGGAAGCTGAAGCCGGTATCCTGAACGATCTGCTGAACCAGCAGAAGATTGGCCGTGCCTTCCTCTTCGGCCACAGCGACGGCGGCTCCATTGCGCTGATTGCGGCCTCAAAATATCCCGATAAAATCGCAGGAATCCTTACCGAAGGTGCCCATATCTTCGTGGAGGAAATTACTCTCTCGGGAATCAGGGATGCTGTAGCACTTTATCAGACAAGCGATTTAAAGCAGAAGCTGGAGAAGTATCATGGCGATAAAACCGATGCCATGTTTTGGGCGTGGGCTTCCACCTGGACCTCCGAAATGTTCAGAAACTGGAACATCGAACACTTTCTGCCCGGAGTGAAATGCCCCTCACTGATTATTCAGGGCAAAAACGACGAATACGGCACAGAAAATCAGGTGGACAGGATTGTGGCTCAGGTAAGCGGCCGGGCTGAAAAGCTGATGATTCCGGAAGCCGGCCACACCCCCCACAAGGAACGCCCCGATGAAGTTCTGCAGAAAGCTGCCGGTTTTATCCGCAGACTGGTGAGCGGAGGAGAGAAATAAGGATGACAATGATTAGCCAAAAAGGCATTGAGGAATCCCGTTACAGAAGCATTTTATAAAGAAACAGGCCTCGGGATGGCTGATTCAGTCCGTACGGTGTACAAATCAGAATGCTGATTCAGCGATTATCTGATTAAAAATCCAATTCTTATC
>LUZO01000529.1 GCA_001603685.1 Bacteroidales bacterium Bact_23 | reverse complement strand
TTCCTTAATATATTGACTTGTAGCGCTTTTGGTGTTTTCAGCAACTTCTTCTGGAGTTCCGGTTGCAACAATTTCGCCGCCTCTTTTTCCGCCTCCGGGTCCGAGGTCAATAATGTGGTCGGCAACCTTGACAACCTCCATGTTGTGCTCTATCACCAGCACGGTATTTCCCCTGTCAACCAGTCGGTTAAGTACGCCAAGCAGCACATTGACATCTTCAAAGTGAAGTCCGGTGGTGGGTTCATCCAGGATGTAAAGCGTTTTTCCGGTATCTTTTTTCGAAAGCTCGGTAGCCAGCTTCACCCTTTGCGCCTCGCCGCCCGAAAGCGTGGTGGATTGCTGCCCGAGGGTTATGTAACCAAGGCCTACATCTTTCAGTGTTTTTATTTTCTGAAGGATAAACGGGATGTTTTCGAAGAACTCCACCGCCTGGTCGATGGTCATGTTCAGCACATCATTGATGGATTTTCCCTTGTATCTGACTTCCAGCGTTTCGCGGTTGTAGCGTTTGCTGTTACAGGTTTCGCAGGGTACATGCACATCGGGCAGGAAGTTCATTTCGATAAGCCTTACGCCCGCTCCGCGGCAGGTTTCGCAGCGTCCGCCCTTGACATTGAACGAGAACCGGCCCGCCTGATATCCCCTGATTTTGGATTCGGGAAGCGAAGCAAACAGCTTTCTGATTTCATCGAACACACCGGTATAGGTTGCCGGGTTCGATCTGGGCGTTCTGCCGATGGGCGACTGGTCAATCTCAATGACTTTGTCGAGGTGCTGAAGCCCGTCGATGCTTTTGTATGGAAGCGGCTTTTTGTCGGAGCGGTAGAAGTGCTTGCTCAGAATGGGATACAGCGTTTCGTTGATAAGCGTGGATTTGCCGCTTCCCGAAACTCCGGTAACGCAGACAAACAGCCCCAGCGGAAGCTTCAGCGTAACATTCTTCAGGTTGTTGCCGGTTGCTCCCGTTAAAACCAGCTCCTTGCCGTTTCCCGGGCGCCTTACCCCTGGTACCGGGATCTGTTTTTTTCCGTTCAGATAGCAGCAGGTGATGGATTTGCACTGCAGCATCTCTTCCGGAGTTCCTGTGGCCACAATCCTGCCTCCGTGAACGCCGGCTCCCGGTCCGATATCCACAATGAAATCGGACGAGAGAATCATATCCTTGTCGTGTTCGACTACAATCACCGAGTTGCCGATGTCGCGAAGATCCTGCAACGCCCTGATCAGGCGCTGGTTGTCGCGCTGATGCAGGCCGATGCTCGGTTCGTCCAGAATGTAAAGCACGCCAACCAGTTGCGACCCGATTTGCGTTGCCAGCCTGATGCGCTGGGCTTCACCGCCCGAAAGACTGCCTGCAGTCCGGTTCAGGGTGAGGTAATCGAGGCCCACATCCAGCAGAAAACGGATGCGTGTCCTGATTTCGCGGATGATTTCGTGGGCAATCACCTGCTTTTTCTTGTCTGAAAAAATCTGCTTGCCATCGAACCACTCCTTCAGGGCAACCATATCCAGCGAAGCGAGTTCGGCAATGGTTTTTCCGTTGATCTTGAAATTCAGCGATTCGCGTTTCAGCCGGGTACCATTACATTCCGGACAGGTTTTCAGGTTCATGAATCCGGCAGCCCATTTTTTTGCGCTGTTCGAATTGCTTTCGTCTGCCTGGTTGGTGATGTATGAGACGATGCCACTAAAATTCAATGAGTATGAGGATGTTACCCCCAGATATTCGTTCTTTACGCGCAGTACCTCATCCGTTCCGTACAGAATGGCGTTGATGGCTTCATCGGGAATATCTTCAATGGGGCTATCGAGGTTGAAGCCGTATTTTTCGCCCAGCGCCTCAATCTGCCTGAAAATCCAGCTGCTTTTTCCTTCACCCAGCGGTGCCAGCCCGCCTTTCCGGATGCTCATGGATGGGGTGGGGATAATCTTTTTCAGGTCGATTTCGGTGATGGTGCCCAGCCCGTTGCAGTGCGGACAGGCGCCGTAGGGTGAGTTGAAGGAGAAGGAGTTGGGCTCCGGCTCGTCGAATGAGGTGCCGGTGGCGGGATCCATCAGTTTTTTGCTGAAATAGCGCTCCCGGTTATCCTGAAGGTCAATCAGCATGATGCTGCCCTTGCCAAACCGCATGGCTGTTTTGATGGATTCGGGAAGCCTTTTTGCAGAGCTTCCCTGAAGGCTGATTTTATCGATAACCAGCTCAATGTCATGGGTTTTGTATCTGTCGAGCTGCAGTCCGAAGCTGATTTCGCGCAGTTCGCCGTCGATGCGTGCCCGAAGGAAGCCCTGCCGGCGGTACTGTTCGAAAAGCTCGCGGTAGTGCCCCTTGCGCCCTTTTACCAGCGGGGCAAGTATCAGAATCTCCTTGTTTTCGTAGGTGCTGTGTATCAGATCGATAACCTGCTGCTCGGTATATTTTACCAGCGGCTGCCCGGTTACCGGCGAAATGGCATCGGAAGCTCTGGCAAACAGCAATCGGAGGAAGTCGTAGATTTCGGTGATGGTTCCAACGGTGGAGCGCGGGTTGCGCGAAGTGGATTTCTGTTCGATGGAGATTACCGGGCTGAGCCCGTTAATCTCATCCACATCCGGACGCTCCAGATTGCCGATAAACTGGCGGGCATAGGCCGAGAAGGTCTCCATATACCTGCGCTGCCCTTCGGCATAAATGGTGTCGAAGGCAAGCGACGACTTGCCGCTTCCGCTCAGGCCGGTAATAACCACCAGCTTGTTGCGCGGAATGCTCAGGTCGATGTTCTGCAGGTTGTGCACCCTGGCTCCGAAAATCTCAAGCCGCTGATCTGCCGCCTCTTCCTTTGCCTGTGCTATGGTTTGTTCTTCTATATTTCTGTCACTCATAATATTTACTCACTCATGGCGCCCGAAGCCTGTCCGTCAGGAATTCCTTCAGTGTTTTTTCCGAAAATTGCGTCTCCGTCTTTCATATTCTGCTGAAGCTTGCTGTAGCTGGTATATCCTTCGGCCGGAAACACAAGGGTATAGCTTTTCCCCGGTGCAACCTTCAGTTGGTCGGATCTCAGCCAGGGATTAAACTCTTTCAGGATACGGTAATTCACATTGTATTGCGCTGCAAAATTAACGAGATTCGTAATGCCGGTATCTACTGAAACCGAATAAGTGGGGAACTGAGGATATAAATCTTTCTTCCGGATGTAGAATCCATAGGCAGTTGGGTTTTCATATATCATCTTGAGCGCCAGTATCCTGAAGATATAGCGGGAGGTCTCCTGATTCAGGTAAAGGTCGTAGAAATTATTTACCGCCTGTTTCTCCACTTCCCGGCTGATGCGCCCCTGTCCTGCATTGTACGATGCGGCGGCAAGCGTCCAGTTGTTGTATTTTTTATAGGCATCGCGGATGTAGCGGCATGCTGCTTCGGTCGATTTTATATGATGGTAGCGCTCATCCACCTGGTCGGTAACCTCAAGTCCATACTGCTTTCCGGTTTTATCGAGAAACTGCCAGAAACCCACTGCATTTGAGGGGGATACCACATTCATCAGCCCGCTCTCAATCAGGGCTACATATTTGAAGTCGTCGGGTATGCCGTTGGCTTTCAGTACCGGCTCAATTGCCGGAAAGTAGCGTGCCGCCCGTTTCAGAAGCAGTATGGTGTTCGAATGCCAGTAGGTGTTTACAAGCAGTTCGCGGTCGAGGCCTTCACGAACATAATAGAGGTCGAGGGGAGCCGCTTCATCTGCAAAGGAGATGGTTTCGGGCAGGGGTACATTGAAAAACCTGGTGTTGGCGGTATATTGTTCGCGGTATTGCCTTTCGTTATCGTCGTCGCCTGCGATGAAGCGGAGCGAAACCAGGGCCGCAGCGGCCAGTATCAGCATCAGAAAGAGTGGAACGAGTATTTTCCTGTTCATTTTCAATAGTCGGTTAGTATGTGAAGTTTAGGATAATAACGGAATCACGAAGCTGTTATTACACCGGCTGAGCCAGGATCGACTGCTTTATACATACGCATGATGCAGAGGTAGTTGCCTTGTATAATCCCGTCTGCTTTATCCGTTTTGGAGTTTTTTCCGATGGTTCAGAAAATATTCCCAAGTTCGCTGAAAAGCGGAGCCTTGCGGTCTTTGTCCGACAGCACCGGGTCTGAAACTCCCCAGTTGATGTTCAGCATGGGGTCATCCCACCGGATGCTGCCTTCGGAAGAGGCGTTGTAGAAGCCGGTGCATTTGTACGAGAAGATGGTGTTGTCTTCAAGGGTCAGGAATCCATGCGCAAAGCCTTCAGGAATCCAGCACATCCATTTGTTGTGCTCCGTGAGTTCCACGGCTACCCACTTTCCGTACCAGGGCGACTCTTTTCTTATATCCACCGCGACATCCAGCACGGCACCCCGCACCACCCTCACCAGCTTTCCCTGTGCATGGGGCGGCTTCTGGAAGTGCAAGCCCCGCAGCACGCCTTTCACCGAGCGGCTTTCATTATCCTGAACAAATACGGCATCTATCCCGGATTCCGTAAAGCCATTCCGGTTGTAGGATTCGAAAAAATAGCCCCGGTCATCGGAAAAGACACGGGGTTTGATGATTTTAACATCCGGAATTTCGGTCGGGATAATTTCCATATTGATGAAAACGGGCTTCTGCCATGCGAAGCAGAAGCCCGGGTGATGTTTTTAAATGTGAATTACTTCATCATAAGCGGCGGCAACGGCTTCCATCACAGCCTCCGACATGGTGGGATGCGGGTGAACTGCCTTGATGATCTCTTCGCCGGTGGTCTCCAGCTTGCGGGCTACCACCACTTCGGCAATCATTTCGGTAACATTGTCGCCAATCATGTGGGCGCCAAGCCATTCACCGTATTTGGCATCGAAAATCACCTTGATAAAGCCATCTTTCGATCCGGCGGCGCTTGCCTTGCCTGAAGCGGAGAAGGGGAATTTGCCAACCTTGATCTCATATCCGGCTTCCCGGGCTGCCTTCTCGGTAAGTCCTACCGATGCAACTTCGGGGTAGGTGTAGGTACAGCCGGGGATGTTGCCGTAATCCAGCGGCTCAACATGTTTTCCGGCAATTTTCTCCACGCAGATGATGCCTTCGTGCGAAGCCACATGCGCAAGCGCCGGCCCGTGAACGATGTCGCCGATGGCATAAACGCCGTCAACATTGGTTTTGTAGAAGTCGTCAACCACTACCTTGCCCTTTTCGGTAGCAACGCCGGTTTCCTCCAGACCGAGGCCTTCCAGGTTGGTGGCAATGCCCACTGCCGAAAGCACGATTTCAGCTTCGATGATCTCTTCACCTTTCTTCGTTTTAACGGTCACCTTGCAAAGGTCACCAGAGGTGTCAACGGCATCCACCGTTGAGGAGGTCATCACCTTCATGCCTGATTTCTTGAAGCTGCGTTCCAGCTGTTTCGAAACCTCCTCGTCTTCAACGGGGACGATGTTGGGCATAAACTCAACCAGGGTAACCTTGGTACCCAATGCGTTATAGAAATAGGCAAACTCGGAACCTATGGCGCCGGAACCGACTACCACCATGCTTGCCGGCTGTTTGGGAAGCGTCATGGCTTCGCGGTAGCCGATAATCTTTTTGCCGTCCTGTTTCAGGTTGGGCAGCTCGCGTGAGCGGGCACCCGTTGCCAGGATGATGTGATTGGCCTGATAGTCGGTCTTTTTGCCTTCGGCGTCGGTTACCTCAACGGTTTTGCCGGGTTTCAGCTTTCCGTGACCTGCAATCAGATCGATTTTGTTCTTTTTGAAAAGGAACTGAATGCCTTTGCTCATGCCTTCGGCTACTCCGCGGCTTCGTTTAACAATGGCTTCGAAATCAGCTTTTACCTCGCCGCTGACATTTATGCCATACTCAGCGGCATTGGTCATATAGTTATAAACCTGTGCGCTTTTCATCAGCGCCTTGGTGGGAATGCACCCCCAGTTCAGGCAGATGCCGCCAAGTTCTGCACGCTCAACAACGCCAACTTTCATTCCTAGTTGCGAAGCCCTGATGGCTGCAACATAACCTCCGGGACCAGAGCCGATTACAATTAAATCATAATTCATAGTGAACCAATTTAGTTT
>LUZO01000528.1 GCA_001603685.1 Bacteroidales bacterium Bact_23 | reverse complement strand
TAACTAAGCATTATTACTATGTTGGGAAAATTACCAATCACGGGTAAGTTTGCCGGAAGCGGCACAGGGTTTACATTAAAACGATCATTCTTACTGATCTCCCTGCTGGTGTTGGCATCAACCGCGCTACAGGCTCAGAACTGTACGGTGAACGCCAATGTTAACCAGACCATTTGTTCGAATGAGACGCTGGTCTTACAAGGATCCAAAGGCGGTTTGTTTCAGGGTGACGGAACAACGACCTGGACACAGATAGGCGGACCGTCGGTAAACATTGTTTCACCCAACTCCCTTGAAACTGAAGTTACGGGGATTGTTGGCGGCAATGTTTACACCTTCAGAATCAACACCACCTGTCTTGACGGATCGGTGGTGTTTGATGATGTGACCTATACCGTAAAACCGGTTACCATTGCCGATGCCGGTCCTGATCAGGCCATGTGCCCCGGTACTCCTGCCGGATTTCTTGCCGGGAATGTGCCGGGTGCAGGCGAGAGCGGAGCATGGTCAATTACAGGGACAAACAATGGAGTTACCATTCTGAATCCTTCGTCGCCCACTTCAGCCTTTAATATAGGAGCGGGCCAGGGCAACACCACACTCAGGTGGACCATTGCCGGTGCGAACGGATGTGTTTCGTCGGACGATATGGTAATTACCAACATAGGTGGTGAAGAACCTGTTTCAGCCGGCCCCGACCAGAATCTGGACCATTGCTATTCGTCCACCCAATCCACAACACAAATATGGAATCCA
Organism: Bacteroidales bacterium Bact_23; assembly: GCA_001603685.1. Lineage (GTDB taxonomy): Bacteria > Bacteroidota > Bacteroidia > Bacteroidales > Lentimicrobiaceae > Lentimicrobium. Next base: position 3,519 of record LUZO01000528.1, on the reverse strand, counting down.
ATTCCAAAATTGCAAGGATTTAACGGTGTAGTATCTGCCGTAATGATCTAAAATCAGAAATCTGCAATCAGAAATCTAAAATCAGAAATCTTTGAATCCTATAATCTCCCTTACCTCCCGAACGGTTTTCCGGGCGCTGGCCTGGGCTTTTTCGCGGCCCATCTTTACCACTTTGCGCAGATATTCGTCGTTGCTGCCAATCTCTTTTATCTTCTCGCGGAAAGGTTCGGTAAAGGCAATGGCGTCTTCGGCAAGCTGTTTCTTCATATCACCGTAGCGGATGCGGCAGTTGTTGTATTCCTCTTCAAAATGGGCCAGGGTTTCGGGAGCCGACAGCGCTTTCATCAGCGCGAAGATATTCTCAATGGCCTGTGGTTTGGGCTGGTTGGGTTCGGTGGGGCCGCTGTCGGTAACCGCCCTCATGATTTTTTTGCGGATTACGGCAGGATCGTCGTTCAGGAAGATGGCATTGCCCTCGCCTTCCGACTTGCCCATTTTGGTACTTCCGTCGAGTCCCGGAATCTTAATCAGCTGTTCACCGAAGTTATAGGCAACCGGCTCGGGGAAATAATCCACCTTGTAAAGGCGGTTAAAGCGGTTTGCAAAGGTGCGGGTCATTTCAAGGTGCTGCTCCTGATCCTTACCCACAGGCACTTTATTTGCCTTATGGATGATGATATCGGCAGCCATCAGTGTGGGGTAGGTGAGCAGGCCGGCATTGATGTTGTCGGGTTGTGAGCGCGCTTTGTCCTTGAACGAGGTAACCCGCTCAAGCTCACCCATATAGGCATTCATATTCAGAAACAGGTAGAGCTCAGCGGTTTCCGGAAGGTCGCTTTGCAGGTAGAGGGTGGCCAGTTCGGGATCGAGGCCGGCAGCAAGGTAGTCCACCAGCACGCTTTTTACATTCCCGTGAAGATCGGCGGGTGTGGGGTGGGTGGTAAGCGAGTGATAGTCCGCTATAAAGAAATAGCAGTTGTTCTCGTGCTGCATTTTGATGAAATTCCGCAAGGCGCCGAAATAGTTGCCCAGATGAAGATTCCCTGTTGGCCTGATGCCACTGACTACTGTTTCCATTTTCAGAATTTGATAAAAAATGATGCTCCTGATTTCACAGGACAATTTGAAAATACAAAATTAATACAATTATTTACCGGATTTGTTTACGGAGGAAGCCATTCCGAGCCGGCTTACATTTTAATCTCATCATCCGCCTTGTTGAAGAAGCGGTATTCGAGGAAATGGTACGACGGCATCGGCTCCAGTCTGATCCATCGTTTGAATTTAAAGTACCATTTCATTCGGATGGAAGGAAGGCCGTGAACAAGGTAAGAGTAGATGAAGGGGTGCAGGTTGATCTTGATAAACGGCTCATTCTGGTCGTGAACCAGGTAGCGGATGTTGTTTTCAATCTGATCCACGAGGATGATGCTGGGCTTTATCTCGCCGGTTCCGCCGCAGGCGGGGCATTTCTCCAGAATCTGCACATTCATTTCGGGCCTTACGCGCTGGCGGGTAATCTGAACCAGGCCGAACTTACTGGGTGGAAGTATGGTGTGCTTGGCGTGGTCTTTGGCCATCTCCTCCTTAAGCTTCTGATAGAGCTTGCGGCGGTTGGCACCTTCGTGCATATCGATGAAGTCAACCACGATGATGCCTCCCATATCGCGAAGGCGCAGTTGCCTGGCAATTTCGGACGCCGCTTCAAGGTTCACGGCCAGGGCATTCATTTCCTGCGATACCTCCGAATTCACCCTGTGGCCGCTGTTTACATCAATCACATGCAGCGCCTCGGTATGTTCGATAATCAGGTAAACACCGCTTTTTATGGTGATGATTTTCCCGAATGAGTTCTTGATCTGCTTGTCGATGCCGAAGTGCTCGAAAATGGGGGCTTTTCCCTTGTAGAGCTTAACGATATCGACCTTATCGGGAGCGATGGTGCGGATATACGATTTTACCTCTTCAAACAGGCCGGCATCGTTCACATGAATGTTGTTGAACGACTCATTCAGCAGGTCTCTGAGGATGGCTGTGGTACGGTCTATTTCGCTCAGAATCCGCTGCGGAGCCTTTGCTCCGGCCAGCTTGGCCACACAGGCATCCCATTTGGCAATCAGGCTGCGCAGATCGGCATCCAGGTCGGCCACTTTTTTATTCTCGGCAACGGTGCGGATGATGACTCCGAAGTTCTTCGGCTTAATACTGGTTATCAGCCTTTTCAGCCTGTTTCGTTCTTCATTGCTCTTGATCTTCTGCGAAACCGATACCCTTGTTGAGAAGGGAACCAGTACCAGGAATCTGCCGGCAAATGAAATTTCGGACGATACCCTTGGCCCTTTGGTTGAGATGGGCTCTTTGGCAATCTGAATCAGCACCTGCTGATTCTGGGTAAGTACGGAGGTGATTTTGCCGGTTTTTTCGATGTCGGGTTCGGGCGTCATTTCGCCTATTCCCGGCAAACCGGGCCTTCCCGTAAGATAAAGCTTCAGCAGCTTATTCAGCGAATTTACCTGTGGCCCCAGATCAAGGTAATGAAGGAAGGCATCTTTTTCGTAGCCGACATCAACAAATGCAGCATTCAGCCCGGGCATAATCTTTTTGACTCTGCCGAGATAAATGTCACCAACCGAGAAGTTGCTGTTACTCTTTTCTTTATTGAGTTCGACAAGGTCTTTATCTTCGAGCAGTGCAATATTCACCTCCGAAAGACCTGAATCGATGATCAGTTCCTTATTCAAATCCCTGATTTTTTAATGTAGTACAGGCTATATACAGGCTATAGAACTGCTTAACCCGAAAGGTCAGGCAGCAAACCGGACGGAAATGGAATACTCCGCCACATAACTCCGGCAGCTAAAAGCAGCGGATGTATGTGGCGGGCTTTTCCAAATCAGGCAATTGTTATTTCTTTTTATGTCTGTTCTTGCGCAAGCGTTTTTTCCGCTTGTGCGTGGCCATTTTATGTCTTTTTCTCTTTTTTCCGCTAGGCATGGTTCGTGGTGTTTTTAAATGAACAACTGCTTACTTAACTTTGTTTTTAACTTCGTTAACAAAAGTTTTAGCAGGTTTGAATGCGGGGATATGATGAGCGGGAATGATGATTGTGGTGTTTTTCGAAATGTTACGACCGGTTTTTTCAGCCCTTTTCTTTGTAGTGAAACTGCCAAAACCTCTGAGGTAAACATTTTCACCATTGATCAGCGAATTTTTCACTGAATCCATGAACGCCTCAACGATCTGCTGTACAGCAATTTTTTCAATATTTGTCTTGCCAGCAATTTCAGCTACAATTTCTGCTTTTGTCATGTCAGATTAGTTTTAAAGATTTGAGAATAAATTTTTTAAACGGGGTGCAAATATAAATCTTTTTGTAACAATACGAAAAATTAACTCTTTTTTTAGGGGCAATTACCTCATATTTAAGATTATTTCAATAAATGAACGGATTTTCGGATAGGATTATACAATGGTATGCTGCCAATAAAAGGGAGTTGCCCTGGCGAAAAACCTCCGATC
>LUZO01000527.1 GCA_001603685.1 Bacteroidales bacterium Bact_23 | reverse complement strand
AAGTAGGAATTTCATATTTATTTGAGTTTTTGAGATATAACTAACTGATCATGAGAATACTTTCCGGCAAGCGGTAAGCACGCATTTGAATTTTCAAACATAACAAAAACAATGGAACCCGCAAAATAAACCTTCCGGGCGCTTACAGCCAATTTAATAAAATTAATACAATGAAATTTTTATTCTATTGATTCTGAATATGATATCTATACACATCCGTAAAGCGCTTATACCATTTATTTCCGCCGGTGTAGATGCGCAGCATCAGTTTGAGGTTCACTTCGTCGGTTTCGGCGCGGTCGCGCTGAGCAAGTTCCCTGGCCAGGCTCTCCTGCAACGGATTGGCTTCGTCAATGCCCATCCCTGCCAGACGCAGTTTTTCAAGCAGTACAAGCGCCTGGTCCGGATTTCCTCTGGAGATGAAGTAGCCGGTAGCGTAACGCACCAGCGCAAGGTTGTCAGATCCGGAGGCAAGCTCAAAAAGGCCCGAGTTTGAAAGCCCCAGCGTATCGAGCCGGAAGTAGTTGTAAACGGATTCGGCCTCTTTCAGCTTGTTCACCCCATCGTTGAACTCTCCGGCGGCTATCATCCTCAGCGCCGTTTTATGCATATCGTTCCAGCGGATGGCATTGCCGTGCCTTTCCGTAACCAGGTTCAGTTCACGGGTGGAAAGTCCGCAATAGGAATGGGTGTAAATCAACTCGCGCGCTTCATAAACCACCTCCGCCGCATGATCAAAACGGTTGTTTTTCAGCAGTTCATCCGCCTGCCCTATCAGCGACTCCAGCGTTCCGCGGATTCTGCTGCAGAGCGACTCATCGGCCAGTCCGACCAGTTCATCGTGCTGTTTCCTGAGGGCCGGATGTCCTGAAACACTGAAAAGCGCGGCAAGTTGTGCAGCTCTCTGCGAAATCGCCAGCGCCTCGTCAGGCTCACCAGCCCAAAGCTTAAGCCTGCCGGTTGAATAGAGTTCATTCAGATAAGAAACTACGCCTCCTGAAACCAGCGAATCGAACAAAACGGCATGTTCAAACCCGAAATCCCTTGCCAGGCCGGCTGCTTCTGTCATATGTATGATGAACTGCTCCTTCTTCCGTTCGCGTTTTTCATCCTGCGCCATGGCAAGCACACCACCGTATTCCTGCACGGCAATCACCCTCCGCAAGCTGTCAATCAGCACCTGGTCGGGCTGATAAACGGGATAATTCCCGGTAAATTCCACGGCCTGAGCCAGTTTCTCACCGGCAGCACGATGGTTGCCCGAACGCAGCAGGCCCCTCACCTGCCCCGTCATCTCCCTGAACCTGCCGTTTACCGCCTTTCGCATACCCTGCGTATATGACTGGCCCAGGACAATGTTTTTATGCTGCTGCGAAATGCCGTAAGCTTTGTCCAGATCTGTTAGGGCAGCGTCATATCTCTCTTTTTGCAAAGCGGCTGCCGCGCTGCTGATGTGCATATCGGTCATTTGCTGGTAGAGCGCCGTAAGGCCGGTAGCCTCTTCATCCTCAAGCCCGTACTTCTGCACATACTTTTCTGCTTCCGACAGGTATTTCTCCGCAATCACCGGCAGATTGTTCCTTAGCGCTTTCTTCACCACCCGGATGTAAGCGGCGGTAAGTCCGCTCCGAGCCTCCCTTAGCCGGGCGGTAAGCCTTTCAGGTTCTGCCAGCGCAGGGTTTACCGCGCAAAATCTCACGCCTGCCGAAAGCAGGTCAACCGCTTCGGCGTACCGGTCCTTTTCAATCAACTCATCCGCCACTGAAACATAAGCTCCGGCAATCCGGCGCGAAAGCATCGCCAGATCTGGATTTCCGGTTTTATGGCGACGGGCGTACTCCTCAACAACCTTTCTGAATGCACAAACCTGCGACGCACTGATTCCGTTTGAATAAAGACGGTAGAAAAACGGGCTGCTGTAATAATCCACCTGCTGTGAAAGACGGAGGGCGTAGCTCAAACCTTTCGCATATTCTTTCTGAACATTCAGATACACATTTCCGATGCTGGCCGGCCGGATTCCTTCGGCCAGCAGATAGCCAACCAACTCCTGCGTCCTGAATGCAGCCACCCGCTGTTTGGCGGCGAGCCCAAGCGGATCGCGGCCCGGAAGAATAACCGATTTTACCGACGATGCCTCTTTCAGCAGGCCGGCCGCCTTTAACGAAAATGCTGAAACCGATAAAGCTTCGGCTGCCGTATGCCTGGATACCCGTGCCCTGCGAATGCGGTTTTCAAGGGTATCCGCCATAGCCGATGCAGCCTCATAATCGCGGATATGAAACAATTCGCGCTCAGCTTTCTGATAGGCGGCTTCATCAAATGAAAAATCGCTGAAAACGGCGGCAGCGCGGCAACCCTCTTTCCAGAGGCTGTCGGGGAATGAGCCGGCAACATACTTTCCTGCAAGGCTGTCGAGCCTGACATTACGCACAGCGAATGCAGCAATTCTGCCGTCAATGGGGTGATCGAGCTGCACTTCAAAGGTTGCAAGCGGCGGAACCAGCACAGGAGAGAGGTCGAAATCGCGCATAAAAACATCGCCGCTGCATATTGAAGGATGCAGGGTAAAAACCACCTCCAGCCGGTTGTCGTATCCGTAACTGATTGCGATGTTGTAATTAAAGAAAAAAGTATATGCCGTTTTTTCAGGAATTTTCCGCTGCGCAAGGGCAAGCTGGTTGATCACCTGATTGTTGTAACGGTTTGATTTTCGGGATGAAACATAGCGGAACTGCCAGGAATCCTCCCTGTCGGCGGAATAGATGGTCTGACTGCAAACCGGTGCAGCAAAACCAAGCAGAAGGAGCAGTATGGCAGCAATTCTGAGCATAAGGGGGTCAACGCTGAAAGCGCTGCAAAATTACCATTAGTACGGATATTCCCGACAGCCGTTCCCGGAGTTGAACGATTTTATTTGTTGCGGCTTTCCGTAACGGCCTCAGGACAGCGGCTCCGGCGATGGCGTCCGGCTGCTTCCCGGCTTTAGCCGGTCTTCCGGCAGCGGAATAAACTCCTTATTGTCAGATGGTGGAAGCTGAATTTTGCCGCTCATCCAATCGTTTTTCGCCTGCTCAATCCTTTCCCGGCGCGAGGAGACAAAGTTCCACCAGATAAAGCGTTCGCCAAGCGGTTCACCGCCTGTCAGCATCAGCACGGTATCTTCGGCAGCTTTCAGAACCGGGTCGTCTCCCTTGGCAAATACCAGCATCTGCCCTTTCGGGTAGCTTCTCCCTGATACCTCCAGGCTGCCGGAAACGATATAGGCCCCGCGCTCGGAGTATCCGCCCGGAAGGCTGAACTTTGCCCCTTTATCCAGCCGCACATGCAGGTAAAAGAGCGGCGAATGGGTCCGTACCGCACTCTGGAGGCCGTAAGCACTTCCGGCTATCAGGCGCATCCACACGCCGGTATCGGTAAAGACCGGCAGTTGCTCAGGCTGATAGTTGCTGAATTCCGGTTCAGACTCTTCAGCTTCTTCGGGCAAAGCCACCCAGGTCTGAAGCATCTCGAGGGTACCGCCTTTCAGCAGTTCAGGATCTTCGAACCGTTCGGAATGGGAAATGCCTCTGCCGGCAGTCATCCAGTTGACTTCGCCGGGGCGTATCTCTTGCTCCACCCCCAGGCTGTCGCGATGGGTTACCCTTCCGCTGAACAGGTAGGTAACCGTTGACAGCCCGATGTGCGGATGCGGCAGCACATCCATGGCTGATGCTTCAGCCGCAGGGATTTCCAGTGGCCCGGCGTGATCCATGTAAATAAAGGGGCCAACCATTCTCCGCCGGCGAAACGGCAATATGCGCCGTACACTCAGATTTGCGCTGATTACCGCCTCGCGCGAAGGGATAATAAGTTCAGGCATGATTATTCGGTTTTATTTCTTCTGAAGCTGCCTGATGAGCTTGTCCTCAACAACTCCAAGCAATGTATAAAAATCATCTCCCGACTCCGAGGCAAAAAACTCATTTCCGGGAATTCCAAGGTGAATTTTCACGGATTTCTGATCATTAGATTTGCCCTGCTTATCTTCGAGATATACATTGGCCCAAATGATCTTTTCCGTAAATCTGAGCAAACGGACCAAAACATGGCGGATACGCTCTTCAACAATTTTGTCAACTGTAATGTCAACAGCCTGAACATCCAGTTTAATTCCTTCGTAGTTCTCATTGTAGTTCATAATTTTATGTTTTTAGAGTTAATAATTTGCATAGTCAGCTTAAAAC
>LUZO01000526.1 GCA_001603685.1 Bacteroidales bacterium Bact_23 | reverse complement strand
TGTGTATAAGAGACAGCCATTATTATGATAAGGTATCCCCCCATATCATAAATTCCATTTTCTCCGGGAAAAACTTCAATTTCTTATCTTTGCCGCAAACCCAGCATACATGTCGGCTTTTGAAATTACCGCCCTGATTGTTTCGGGTGTTTTCGTCGGATTTATCAATACCCTTGCAGGAGGCGGCACCATTATTTCGCTCTCGCTTTTTATGTTTATGGGCATTCCCGCCGATGTGGCCAACGGCACCAACCGCATTGCGGTGATTCTTCAGAATTTCACCTCCGCCGCCAACTTCAAACGCAAAAAGCTTCTCGACACCCGCAAGGCGCTGTGGCTTGCCCTGCCCACCACCATTGGCTCCATGCTGGGGGCACAGCTTTCGGTGGAGATTGATGAAGCCACTTTCCGAAAAGCCATTGCCGTAGTCATGCTGCTGATGGTATTTTTTATCGCTGTAAAGCCCGGCAAATGGCTGAAAGGGCAGGAGGCGCTTCAGCAAAAGAAAATCAGTCCGATGCTGATGTTGCTCTTTTTCTTTATTGGTGTTTATGGAGGCTTTGTTCAGGTGGGGGTGGGTTACTTCCTGCTGGGCGGCATTGTACTGGGCGCCGGTTACGACCTGGTAAGGGCAAACGCCATCAAGGTAGCGGTGGTGCTGGTTTATACCATCTTTGCGCTGCTTGTCTTTGTCATCAACGGCAAAGTCAACTGGCAGGTGGGGCTGGTACACAGCATCGGCAATGTTATCGGCGCCTATCTGGCTTCGCGTTATGCCGTCAACTGGGGCGCCAATTTCGTGCGCTGGTTTATCATCGTCATCATATTCATCACCGCCGCCGATCTGTTCGGCATCATCGACATACGGTCGTGGTTTGTGTAAGAAAACAGCGGGCTGCCCTTCCCTAACTGCTGCCTTTTACCGCTCCTGTTCCGGCAGATAGACCAGCTCGCCGGGCATCACTTCAACAATGGCGGCATCGAATCCCATAATTTCAGCCATCTGCTTCAGCAATCCGGTTCTTGTTGCAGGTGGCTCGTTGTCGAGCAGGCTGATGGTGAGCCGGTGCCTTAGCGCAAACAGTGCATTCCGCTGCTCCGGCCTGAACCTGCCTCGGTTGAAGAAGTGGCTTTCGCCCGGATAGTGATAAGGAACATTTGTCACCTGCCTGAAAAGCGTGTGGCAGGCTTTCAGCGCTTCGGCGGAATCCATGGTATTATGGCTCCACGAATCGTTGTATCCCCGGATGTTGTATTTAGCGCGGATATCCGGCCCGGCAAGTTCGCTCAGGCCGAAGATCTGAAGCGGATAGACCTGATAATTTACAATGGAATTGGCAAGCTTAAGCCCGTTCATAAAACCGATGGTATTGGCAACGGTTCCGGAAGTTTCGCCGGGATATCCAACCACAAAAGTCATCAGAACGGCAATTCCGGCGGCGTCAAGCTGTTCGATGCCCTTCTTGACTTCCGTTATTTTCTGTTTCTTATTCATCCGGTCCAACTGCCCCTGATCGCCCGATTCCACCCCAACCATGCCCAGCTTCAGCCCCGACCTGACCATGATTCCGGTCTCCTCTTCGCTGTATTCGCCGCCGCGCATAAAACCCACCCAGTTTCTGATTCCGGATTGCTCCATGGCACCGCACACCTCATGAATCCTCTTTTTGGTGATAAAAACATTGTCGTCGGATACATGAATTACCGCCTGCCGGGTTCCCAGCCGCTGCTTTACCAGTGTGAGCTCCTGTTTCAGACTTTCGGCCGAGCGCAGGAAAATGCGGGGGTATAACTGCCAGAAATCGCAGAAGCCGCAGCGATATGGACAGCCGATGGATGTCCGTACCGGTACCCGGTTTCCGATCTGCTCCACCAGATCCCAGCGGGTGAAATCGCTGTTGTAGTCAACCGCTTCTTCAGTGCGCGGCCCGAATTCAAATCCTGCTTTACCCGCAAAAGCCAGGTTGGGAATATCGCTCAGCAGCGCTGGCAGATCCTGCCTTGCAGCCTGTTTCTGAAGCCGTTCCAGAATCATCAGCAGCGAGGCTGCACCGTGAGGCGATACCACCATAACATCGGGAGCAAAGGCGGAGTTTTCGGGTCTGAAGTAGAGGCCGGAATGCATGGGATAAGATTCCGGAGATTTCAGGTGCCTGGTATATTGAAGGTAGTTCTTCCAGAGAAATACGCCGCCGGCAATTACCGGTATGCCCGGCAATTCGTTGTGAATATCGCTTATCAGGCGGTTCAGCGATTCCGGTGCAATAATCATGGTGGTGGAGACAACCACTGCCAGCAGGTCATTTTTACCCAGCGAGGCAATTGTTTCGCGGTCGTAGCCTGCAGTGAGCGTTGACGGATAATTGTGCCGGTGCAGCAAACCCTGCAGGTAATAACCGGCAGAGGGAATCTCTTCGCTGTGGAGGTTTCCCATTTCCGAAACAGCTGGGTTATAGCCATCCCTTATGGTTTCATAAAGCGCCAGCAGCGACAGGTCGCGCCCGCCCGGATTCAGCCTGAGGGTAAAATCCAGGTTGAATTCGCTGGTATCTATTAAAGGTGCTATAATGGCTATATGCTTGTTCATCCGTGGTTAGATTGGAAGGTAAAAGTAAGAAAAATCGCCGGTATTTCGGTTTCTCCGCAAATTCTCCGGTATGGGCGACATAATTTTTTGGAATTTATTATTGTTGATAATCAGTGAATTATGATTATTCGTCAAAAAATTTAAATTCTCTTGT
>LUZO01000525.1 GCA_001603685.1 Bacteroidales bacterium Bact_23 | reverse complement strand
CTGCATATATTGAAATGGAAAAGAAACGTTTGGTAGTCAGTTACAGCAATCTCACTCCGGAGGTGCTCGAGGCGATCAGGCTTAAATATCCCATGGGCTACTCCAATCATGTGATCAAAGTAAAAACCCGTGGTGATGATTTTTTTTATGCTATTACGGTTGATACTGAAGAGGCCAGTTATCTTGTTAAAGTTCCCGTAAAAATTGATAGCAAAGGAAGCATCAATGATGATGATAACCTGGGTGATGAAGATGATGAAAAGGAAGGCGAAGATACCTTCCCCGAAAATGATTCCGGTTCTGAAATGGATGACGAATAACAATGGCGGCGAAAGCTGCCTTTTTTATATTAAAAGTTGCTATTTATTTTTTATTATTGCAGATAATCAAGCAATTAACAAATTGCTGATTAGAAATGACTACCTGACTTTACCCTGAAGGCTACATTGCTGAAGCAGGCTCAAAATCATTGCCTGCCTGATATTGGATTGAAAAAACCGGATACCTCTCCCCTGCCTGACTTTTTTCGGCGGTTTAATGACGGCTGCTTAATTTCTTCAGCAATTTTTTACCTCCGTTTACAAACCCCGGAGAGGCATCGTTGAGTTGGATTTCAATGATATCGTATAATTCGCCTGCGATATCAGGATAGAGTTTGGTAACCCGGTACAGAAACTCCATGCAGTTCATCTTCACCGCAATGCTTTCAGTTTGCGATTGCAGCCATTTAAAGCAGGTGTCAGTAAGTATTCCAAGATTTTCGGAGGGTAATGCCGCCCTGTTTATCATTTTAAGCCCGTGGCGTTTCAGCCCATCGCTTCCGAAGCGGGGGATTTGTGAAGCCAGTTGTTCAACCCTGTCATTCAGCAAGCCGGGATTCATTTCAGTACAGTAGTCGGCTACCCAGGCTGCACGGCGGCTCACCGGCTCGCTGTTGCGCAGAACCAGTTGAAAAAGTTCATCGAACAAAGCCGGCTTTGCCATGATAATGCCAATAATCATATCGGTATTGGCTTTCGATTGCTCTCTGAATAGTAGTTCTTCAAGGCTAAGTTCCGGCATTTTAGTATTTATTTTTTCGGGGCGTAATATTTCCTGAGCACATATTTAAATAGCAAAAGGGGAAACTACTCTTTCGAAGTTGTTTCCCCTTTGTCATTTCCCGGACCGTAGTCCCGGAGTGACCTCAGGTTACTGTTCTGGCGCTTTGTCTTTGCAATCCCCGTGGGGTTTGCTTTGACTTACCGTTTCAGGGCTTCGTTGCTTTCGCAGGATCTTCTGATTCGGACTACGGTGTTTGTTCCTTTGGCATTCGTGACATTCCTTGCGGTCTGCCTTTTCAGCCTTCGGGCCTTTCGGTGACTTCTGTCAGTTCCCTTGCGGGCTTTTCAGCCGTTACCTCCCGTAGTTTTTCGCCGTATCTCTGGCCTGATGTTACAAAGATACAACAATCGGCCTCCTTTGTCAAGTGTTTTCAAAGGTTTTATATTCACAATAAGTCAACATTGGTTATTAACAATTGTTGATAACTCTAATCAATCGGAAGTACTTAATCTGGTGGCCTTTAGCACTCCCTTTATGGAAAGAAGTTTTTTCAGTAAAAAGTCAAGGTGCTTTTTATCGCGTATGCTAATTTTTATGATTCCGTTAAAACGGCCGTTCTGGCTATCGATGGTGATGCTGCGCACATCCATTTTCAGTTCATTGGAAATCATGTTGGTAATGGTATTCAGGATTCCAAACTGATCGAATCCGCTGATTTTTACGGAAGCCAGGAAATAGGTACCTTCCGCTGCAGTTGACCATTTTGCTTCCATTGCCCGGTATGGATATTTGCTCTTCAATCTGGCTGCATTGGGGCATCCGTTCCGGTGAATTTTTATTCCGTCGCTAACCGTGATAAAGCCAAAAATGTCATCGCCCATTACCGGATTGCAGCATCTGGCAAGTTTATAGCCCTCTATTTCAGAATTCTCGTTAACGATAATGACATTTTGCGAGGTTTTATTCTGTGCTTGCGAGGCAGCTTTTCCCTGAGGTTTCGCTTCGATTCTGGATTCTGTATCTTTCGTCTCCTTCTGTGCTTCAGACAGGAAATCTTTAAGTTGTGAAGGTTCAATCCGGTTTTCGGCAAGTTGCTGAAACAGCTCCAGATGGCTGCTAAGTTTTAAATGCGATACCAGTTTATTAAGGGCTTCATCCAGATTATTAACCTTCAACTGCGCCATTTTTCTTTTAAAGATATCCTTGCCAATTTCAGCCTGTTTAAACTCGGCTTCTTTCAGGTGACGCTTAATTTTACCTTTTGCTCTTGTGGTGTTTACCCAATTGAGCCAGTCGATGGTTGGCTGCTGGTTTTTGGAGGTAATGATCTCGACCATATCCCCGCTTTTCAGTTTATGCCTTATCGGCACAATTTTATTGTTGACCTTTCCACCGGAACATTTAGCGCCAATGTTGGTATGCACTTCAAAAGCAAAATCCAGTACCGTACTTCCCGATTTAAGTTTTTTCAGGTCTCCGTCGGGGGTAAACACATAAATCATCTCTCTGCTCTTATCCTGTCTGGTAGCCTGAGAAAGTGAGGTTTCCGCTTCTTCTGATGATTCGAGGATTTTCCTGATGGAATCAAGCCACTCTTCCGTTTCGGCGGCACTCCGGTGGCCTTTGTAGCGCCAGTGGGCCGCACTGCCCATTTCAGCTTCTTCATCCATACGGCGGGTGCGTATCTGCACTTCCACCCAGCGTTTCGATGGCCCAAGAACAGTTATATGCAATGATTCATAACCATTTGGCCGGGGTACGGTTATCCAGTCGCGAAGACGCTTAGGCTCCGGCAGATAGATATTGGTAACCACGGAATAGGCTTTCCAGCAATCGGCTTTTTCATCGGCCTGAGCGCTGTTCAGGATTATCCGTATTGCAAACAGATCATATACCTCTTCAAAACTCACTCCCTGCTTGACAATTTTTGCATGAACAGACGATACGGCTTTGGTTCTTTTCTTTATTTCATAATCCATTCCCAGCCTGTTCAGCTCCGCTGTTATCGGCGCCAGGAAAAGGTTCATGAAATCCCGGTTCTCCGATTCCGTATTTTTAATCCTTCCGGCGATATCTTCGTAAACTACCGGGTTGCTGTACTGAAGGGATAACTCATCAAGTTCCGATTTTATGCGGTATAGTCCCAGCCGGTGCGCCAAAGGGGCATACAGATTGGAGGTTTCAACGGCAATGGCCTGCTGTCGGTTACTTTCCAGCAGACTGATGTTTCGCATATATTGAAGACGATCGGCCAGTTGTATCAGCACTACCCTGACATCTGAGGAGAGTGACAACAGCAGGCTGACAAAGTTTTCGGCATTGTCGGGAAGGCGTTCGGTGGGCAGTTCTCTGATTTGCTTAAGACTCTCCACAATTTCCCTGACATCATCCAGGTTGTATTTCCTGCAAAAGCCGATAAGCGATTCATCGCTGCATGGCAAGCCGCTGAGCAGTGCTGCAATCATTGAAACCATCCCCAGCTTCATTTCACCTGCAACTATGCATGCAATATCGACCGCATGGCTGAAGTAGGGTTCTTTAGTATCCATTATCTCCCTGCCGTAGCCTGCCAAAGTCAAAGTGAATGCCTCTTTTATGATCTCGCGGTCCTTGTTGCTTTGCAAAGAGCCCGATGCATTGATCAGCTTCCGGTATTTGCTCCGGATCAGTTGTTTTTCATTATGGTCAGCCTTTGGTTCCATTTACAGAGATTCTATTTACAAAAATATAGTAAAAAGAGCAAATTTGATTGCTTTTTGTTTCGGAGCATAAATTGCATTTGTTCAGCTCCCCTGTAC
>LUZO01000524.1 GCA_001603685.1 Bacteroidales bacterium Bact_23 | reverse complement strand
CTGTCTCGTGGGCTCGGAGATGTGTATAAGAGACAGGATGTTGAAAAACTATGAAACCGTTTTCATTATGACTCCCGTTTTGTCTGATGATCAGATGAAGGAAGCGGTTGGAAAATTTCAGAAATTGCTGAAAGACAAGGGGGCTGAGATAGTTCACGAAGATCACTGGGGTTTGCGCAAGCTTGCATATCCCATACAGAAAAAAACTTCGGGATTTTATCATTTAATTGAGTTCAAATCTGAAGGCGATGTAATCCAGGATCTGGAGATTGCTTTCAAGCGCGATGAGCGCATTATCCGTTTCCTTACCGTTGCCCTCGACAAGCATGCAGTGGCATACAACGAAAAGAAACGAATGAACAAGGCTGCAGCTACCACCACAGAACCCGCAACAGAAGCCTAAGGTTAAATTTTAAAATTCATTGAACAATGGCAAATCAACCCAATTCAGAAATAAAATACCTGACACCAATCGCTGTTGATGTCAAAAAGAAGAAATACTGCCGCTTCAAAAAAAGTGGCATCAAGTATATTGATTACAAGGATGCTGACTTCCTTCTGAAGTTTGTGAATGAGCAGGGTAAGATTCTTCCCCGCCGCATTACCGGTACTTCGACCAAATACCAGCGCAAAGTTGCGCAGGCGGTAAAAAGGGCCCGTCATATTGCCCTGATGCCTTATGTGGCTGACCTGTTAAAGTAAAGGAGGGAACATACCATGGAAGTAATTCTGAAAAGAGATATTCCCAATCTTGGATACGCAACCGACATCGTGAAGGTTCGCGACGGCTACGCACGCAACTACCTGATTCCTCAGGGATATGCTGTACCCGCTTCCGAGTCGAACAAGAAAATGAATGCTGAAACCCTGAAGCAGAAAGCTTTTAAAGAGGAGAAAATCCGCAAGGAAGCCGAAGCTATGGTTAAGCTTCTGGAAACCGTTAAGGTGAAAATCGGTGCAAAAGTTGCTTCAACCGGAAAGATTTTCGGTTCGGTGAACGCACTGCAGATTGCCGAAGCACTGAAAGAGCAGTTCAACTACGATGTTGATCGCAAAAAGATCCACCTTGATGGCGACAGCATTAAAGAAGTTGGCGAATACCAGGCTAAGGTTATGCTCCATAAAGGGGTAAGCGTTATGCTGAACTTTGAAGTTTTTGCTGAATAAGCGCTTCGCAGCCCGACAATTTATGTATTTTTATCCCGGTAATATTGCCGGGATTTTTTTATTCTGATGTTAAGCAAAAACCGGAAAAAGCTGATTGATTCGCTGCGCCTGCAAAAATACAGGCAGCGCGAAGGACTGTTTGTTGCTGAAGGGGTGAAGCTGGTTGACGAGCTGCTAGCCTCATTGCTCAAAACGGTGTCTGTTTTCGCTACAATGGAATGGATCGCCGGAAACAAGCATTCAGCTAAGCTTCATAACCTCGAAGTTGTTGAAATCGATCAGCATGAGCTTGCCAAAATCAGCACGCTTGCCACGCCCAACCAGGTGCTGGCCGTTGCCAGGATTCCGGATTTGTCGCTGCCCGGCAGCCTGAAAGGCAAATGGGTGCTGGCACTTGACCAGATCAGAGACCCGGGAAACCTCGGAACCATCATCCGTACGGCCGATTGGTTTGGAATAGACTGCATCGTTGCTGCCAATGGCAGTGTGGATATCTGGAATCCAAAGGTGGTGCAGGCCAGCATGGGATCGGTGTTCAGGATGCCGGTTTATTATGTGGATATGCCTCAGTTTCTGGAGGAACATTCGAAGGAGATGCCGGTGTATGGTACCCTGCTCGAAGGGCAGGATGTTACGAAACTAAAATTCGCTCACGATGGCATTGTGGTTGTCGGTAATGAATCGCATGGTATTTCAGAATCCGTTATGCCGTTTATCTCTGAGAAAATCACCATTCCTTCTGCGGCTGGAGCGGGCAGGGGAGGAGCCGAATCGCTGAATGCCTCCATTGCAACTGCCGTAATTTGTTATGAGATAAGGCGGCAGTTTTCAACATAAAAAATATTAAATTTGCAATTGAAAACGCAACATTCATAACTTAGTAG
>LUZO01000523.1 GCA_001603685.1 Bacteroidales bacterium Bact_23 | reverse complement strand
CAATTTAACAGTCAATTTTGACAGAAAGGAGGACAACAAAAAGAGTAAGCATGCATTAAACCCCATTTCATATGCCGTTCAGGCGGCAATGAGATTAACTATTTACTAATTAAAACAAACAAAGTTTAACAAGTAAAACAAACAAAATGAGAAAACTAATTACATTAACCCTGGTTAGTCTCCTCACCTTTGCCGGCTTGTTTGCATATTCACAGGTTACATCACCTAAGGAGAATATGCTGCAGCAGCAGGAGATGGAACTACATGGACCCACGGTTGTTCTGCCGTTGGCACCTGAGGGGGGAAGCCGTGCTGTGGGCGATGATTGTACAGATCCGATCATCATCCCTTCATTCCCCTACACAGATGTGAACACTACTGCAGGCCGTGGCAACAATTACGCCAGCACCTGTATGGGACTCTATGATGGTGGAGAGGACATTATTTATCAGTTCGTTCTTACCGCCAGCGCTTATGTAAATGCGCAGCTTAATCCGGGCACTTCCGCCTATACCGGAATTGCCATTATGAACAGTTGCCCCACACCGGATGGAACATCATGCGTTGCATTATCAACAAATTCTTCTGCAACGCCTCATACAGCGGGCGCTTTGCTTGCTCCGGGTACCTATTATATTATGATTGATACCTGGCCTTCACCGAACAACATTCCTTCGTTTACCCTGAATGTTAGCTTAGCGGCACCTCCGCCAAATTTTGCGTCTTATGGTTTTATGGCAGCCCCCGGAACCTATACCGAAATTACCGGTGGTATCCTTTTGGGAACCGAAACCTCGGATGATCAGTATTTTGTTGACCCTGCTACTCCTAACGGAGGTACTGTTACAAACGGCCCCGGTTTCGATATCGGATTCCCGTTTGAATTCAACAGCTACACCTTCAATCGCCTTGGAGTTAATAACAACGGATGGATTGCACTGGGACAGAGCGCCCTTACCCCATCGGTAAATCTGCAAACTTCCACTGCTTATGCTCCGCTCATGGCTACTTCAACCGCTACTCCGCAATATCTTCGTTCAAGAATTGCCGGCTTCGGAAGAGACCTTCAGGCTCAGACCGGTGCATCTATACGGGTGGAAACCATTGGAACTGCTCCTGATAGAATTTGTGTTGTTCAGTTCAAGAACTACAGGAGATATGGAACAACCGGCGAATCATTCAACTTCCAGATCAGGTTGCACGAAACAACCAATATGGTAAGCATTGTTTACGGAACCGTAACAGCTACCAATGGCTCCGGCGATAACCTGACCTATGTTGGTCTCGGCGGCGATGTTAATTCGATATTTTATAGCCGTACATGTACTGCTGCTAACGGATGGGCAAATTCCACTGCAGGAACAGCAAACACGGCTGTTATGCATCTGAGCCCCTCGGTATTCCCTGCACCCGGCCTGACCTATACCTTTGGTCCTATGGCTCCGTTTGCTGCTGAATACTCCTCACCTGCAAACAATGCAATTGGTATGCCTCTTGATGTTGACCTGTTCTGGGCACCGAACAGCACCGGTGGCGGAAAACCTGACGGTTACAGAGTATTTCTGGGAACCGACAATCCTCCTACCAATGTTGCCAATGGTGTTGATGTAGGTAATGTACTTACTTACTCACCTTCACCCGACCTGAATCCCGGTACTCAGTATTTCTGGCAGATTGTTCCGTATAACACTGTTGGAGATGCTACAGGAAATCCGGTTTGGACATTTGCTACCACCGCAGGAGTTGGTTCTCTCGAAGGATTTACTACCAACGGTTTTGGCGTTCCCCTGGGTGGTGTTAACATCTCGGTTTCCAATGGACTTTCCACTTTAACCACCACCTCTGCAGCCAATGGCGCTTATGAATTCCCGGCATTATCAGCCGGACTCTGGCAGTTGACTGCAAGCCTTGCCGGTTACAACAATACAGTTATAGATGTAGATGTTCAGCCTGGTGCAAACTTCCAGAATGTTGCCATGCTGCGTCCTTCAATTGCTGTAACACCTAACCCCTACAATGTTAATGTGAATCCCAATGGTTTGCTTGACGGAAGTATCAATATTGCAAACAATGGCGATGGTCTGCTTACCTGGAATGCTTCTGTTGTATATACCTCACCCGGTCCCAATTCATGGCTTACAATTGGCCAGAACTCCGGAACTGTAGCAGGTTTCACCAACTTCACTGTTCCTGTAACATTCAATGCAGCAGGACTTACTGCCGGAACCGTTAAAACAGCCGAGATTACCTTTAACACCGTTAATCCCAATGTTGGCTCTGTAACTGTTCAGGTAGCAATGACTGTTACCGGTAGTCCGCTGAATGCACCTTACGATCTTACAGCTGTTCTTGTTAACCCCGTTACCGGACAGGTTAACCTCAACTGGGCGTTTGATCCGGCTCCGGGTTTCCTGAACTTTATTATTAAACGCAATGGAGCTCAGGTAGGTGTATCAACCGGCACCTCTTTCAGCCAGACACTTCCTGCTTTCGGCGTTTACAACTACACTGTACAGGCCGTTTATACAGCAGGCAATTCAATTCCTGCAGGTCCGGTAGAAGTGATCTGGGCTAACCCCACACTCGTACTGAACCCGACGTCACTGTACAACGAGCAGTATCCGGAAACATTCGAGAATGTTACCCTCCGTCTTGAGAACACAGGCGAAGGCGTTCTTACTTATAATTTCCCTGACTATGTAACCGATGGCGGTTCACGCGCACCTCTTGCTTACTGTACTTCGACCAGCTCAACCTGCGTCGAGTACATCAGCAGGGTACAGTTCGTAACCATCGACAACTCATCAGCATGTACCAACTATGCTGACTATACTGCAATTTCGACCGATGTTACCCAGGGCGAGACCTACCCCATTACCATCACCAACCCC
>LUZO01000522.1 GCA_001603685.1 Bacteroidales bacterium Bact_23 | reverse complement strand
GTATGATAATATCCGTCTTCTTGGCATTTGCATTATCTGTGGTCTATATATATAAGGATTATAGTTTTTTATTCAGGGGGCCTGTGCTGGGGGTGGACAGGCCCAGGATGCTGAGATTCTTGAGCTATTTGACTTTGGGATCCGTCTCCGGTGTGATCTTCACGTACATAGACAGCGTAATGCTAGGCATATTCATGCCAGTCGAAGCCGTTGGGTTTTACAGGATAGCCATCAGCATAGTCTTCGCCGTTCTTGCCCTAGTCTCCATCGCTCAGGTGCTCTTTCCCACCTTCACGCAGCTGGAAGACGCAGAGCTTAAAGACGCCTTTAATAAATTGTTCAGATACTCATCGATGCTCTCGTTCCCCCTGGCGCTGGGGCTCATATCTTTATCGGAACCTCTTATAAAAACAGTTTACGGAAGCGAATATCTGCTTGCCACCACGCCCACCAACATATTGGCGCTCCTGATCATTATGTTCCCCCTCGGCTACTTCGGGACGCTCTTCAATGCTAAAGAGATGCCGGAGTACCCGGCAAAGCTCGTAGTCATCTCCTCATCCCTTAATATAATACTTAACTACGTTCTAATACTGAAGTACGGAATTGTGGGTGCGGCGGTGGCCACTTTGATATCAAGATGCTTTTACAACGTAGGTCTGGGGTTTTTATCTGGAAAGACCTTCGGCATCTATCCCCAACGGGAAGCGATGTATAAACCGCTCATCTCCTCGGTAGGAATGTATTTCTTTATCTCAGCGATCCCCCCCCCCTCCGGGGTCCTGTCGATGTTGGGATTTGTCGCCCTAGGAGCGGTCGTTTACGTGCTGTTGATGTACGCTATAAAGGGTGCTGATACAGATGATCTGATCTATTTGAGCAGGGCGACGGGGCAGGAGAAGCGGCTGGCAGGGCTCTTCAAATTCTTAGGGATAAATACCAGGGAGATGGACAGATGAGACAGGATCAAAAAGACGGTTATAATGTCGCCTACTTCGCCTTCGACCAGTTCATCCCGTCAGACCACGCCGGCTTTGTTCATACATGCTCCATCGTGAAGGCCCTCAGAGATCTAGGAAACGATGTGACGATCTACGGGATCCCCGGCGGCACCGATCTATATAACCCCTTCAAATGGAGGGGCCAATACAAGCAGATCCCCCTCAACTACGTCCGTTTCACTGTCTCGTTCAAGCAGAAATATAGACTTTTATATCCATTAAACCTCATTAGCTATCGAAAAACTCTGGAGCATATCGAGATACAGAAACCGGATCTGATCCACGAGCGGTTTCATCTGCCCAACCCTTACAGCATAAAGATTTTGGAGGATACGAATATACCCAAGGTCCTGGAGGTGAATAGCCTATATGTCGAAGAGGGGACCTATGGGGGCAGAGAAAGGAAGATCGCAATCGAAGAGCGTGAAAAGCTATTCCGCCAGAGTGAGGCTATAATCACCCAGACAGAGACCTTGAAGGGGATGATCGAAGAGATCACCGATAAGCCGGTCTTTGTGGTCCCCAACGGCGTAGATACGGAGAAGTTCAGGCCTGATCTCCGATTCGATGATCTAAAAAGAGAGCTAGAACTGGACGATGAATTGGTGGTGACCTTCGTCGGCTCCTTCAAGAGGTGGCACGGCGTACATCACATAAGCAAAATAGCCGAGAGGTTCGAAGACGACAACGTGAAGTTTCTGCTGATAGGCTCTGGAGAGATGTTCGGAGAGGTGGAGAGGACTAAGACGGATAACATGATGCTGCTGGGAGCCAAAAGTCATGACGACGTTCCGAGGTATCTCGCCCTCTCCAACATTCTCATCGCCCCCTTTGATGGAAAATACTTCGAGGGATTCAGTTTTTGGTGGAATCCTGTGAAGCTATTTGAGTATATGGCCGCAGGAAAGCCGATCCTATCTTACGATTACGGCGAGATAGAAAAGTTAGTGGAAGGATCGGCTCTGTTGGCAAGAGCTGATGATCTGGAGGATTTCGTCAGCAAGCTGAGATATCTGATTGAGGATGAAGGCCTCAGAAGAGAGCTAGGCAAGTGCGGAAGAGAGACGGCGGTCGAGAGGTACGATTGGAGGGCTCAGGCTAGAAAAATATTAGATATATATGATTTGGTTATACCCTGAGATATAATCAGGACTTTTTTTATTATGTTTTTATCGCCTTTATTATGATGCCTGGACTCAAGAACTCTTTAAATATATTTCTATTAAAAACCCCACACTTCTTTATGACATGGAAGCCGCTAGATTTCAATATATTTCCTATATCATTGTAAGTGAAATAATGTATATGACCACCATCATAATGTTCCTTATTATAAGA
>LUZO01000521.1 GCA_001603685.1 Bacteroidales bacterium Bact_23 | reverse complement strand
GATAAAAATCAGAGCCAGGCCATGAAAAAAGCAACGCACATTCTCCTTTTCATACTTCTTTTCCCGTTTTTGAATCATCTGTCAGCCCAAAACATTGATGATGCGCGCCGGATAGCCCTCTCCTTCTATAATGAACGGACAGCCATTCATCAGACATCCGGAAGGGAAGCCTTTTCTATTGAAAACGAAGTTCCCGTTGAGGTATCGGGTCAAAGGGTTGGCACTGCCTTTAACTTCAAACCAGAGGGATTTGTGGTGGTTTCGGCTTCCGGCAACACCTTTCCGGTTCTGGGCTACAGCATGAAGGGAAAATACGGCAACGGCGCGCCTCCCGATGCCCTGCTCGCCTGGTTCAGATATTACGGCAGGCAGATGGATGCCGTAGCCGGCAATGCCGCCCCCGCGCCTGAAATTCGCGAAGCAAGGGAAAGATATCTGGCCGGTTCAGGAATTCTGCCGGCAGGCCGGGCGGTTGAGCCCATGCTTCGCACCACCTGGGATCAGGGCAACTATTACAATGGCATGTGCCCGCCCGATCCTGCCGGCCCAGGCGGACGCTGCTATGCCGGATGCGTGGCCACCGCCGTAGGCCAACTGATGTTTTATCACCGCTGGCCCGATCAGGGAACCGGAGAATACAGCTATACCCACCCCGATTACGGTGTGCAGTATGCCAATTTCGGCGAAACCACCTACAACTGGAATGGGATGGAGACCTCGTTAAACGGCCCCAACCGCCATATCGCCCAGTTGCTGTACCACCTGGGCATCTCTTTCGACATGGACTACGGCCCCAACGGATCGGGCATGTGGAACCACAGTGCCGCCAACTCAATGCGCAACTTTTTCAAATACGGCCCTGAAACGCAGTATATCTTCAGGGATACCACCACCATGAACTGGGACAGCATTCTGGTGGCCAATCTCGACGCCCGCAAGCCGCTCTACTACGCCGGATGGGAAGCCGTTGGCTCGGACAACGGACATGCCTTTGTTTGCGACGGCTATGCCCCCGACAACTTCTACCACTTCAACTGGGGATGGAGCAGCAATTACGACGGCTATTTCCTGCTTACGGCACTGACACCGGGCGGCAGCAACTTCAATTTTGCGCAGGAGGTAATCAAGGATATCTACCCCGACACCACCCAATACAACTATCCCGCATATTGCCAGGGAAATGTTACCCTGAACACCATTTCGGGTACTTTCACCGACGGCAGCAACATGGTGAACTATCCCGGAAATCAGGAGTGTATTTGGCTGATACGGCCCGACGAACCCGACTACGACTCCATCAGCGGCCTGCAGCTGAGTTTCCCGTACCTGAGCCTGGCTGATGGCGACCAAATCCGCGTGTACGCCGGTGATGACCTTTCGGTGGCACCCATTGCTGAAGTTTCGGGCACACAAACTCCGGGAATTATTCAGATTCCGGCATCGGCCGCTACTGTGGTCTTTGATGCACCCAACGGAAATACCGATGGCTTTCTGGCAGCCTACAACAGCATGCTGCCGGTATATTGCTCCGGAACCACTACCAGCAACGATACGGCGGGCATATTCAACGATGGCAGCGGCAGCAAAAACTATGTAAACAACTCCCTTTGCAAATGGCGGATCATCCCGCAAAACCCGGTACCCCTCACCATTACCTTCGATGAATTCAGCACCGAATACGGCAAAGACTTTCTGAAAATTTACGATCTCGGAAATCAGAACCTGATTGCATCGCTCTCGGGCGATACCATTCCGGAGCCGATAAACCTCAGCAGCGGAAAGTTCTACCTCATCTTCAGCACCGACGGCACGGGAACAGCGCCGGGATGGACCATCAGATGGAACCCGCAGGGCACGGTGAACACCGGTATTCTTGCTGATGGAAAAATCAGCCTCTACCCGAATCCCGCCGGCGAAACACTGACCATAAGGGCGCCAACGGGCAATTTCCTGAACGGTAAGGCGGAAATCTACTCCATCTCAGGGCAGAAGCTGATCAGGCAGTCAATTATAAAGAACGGTGACAACGAAGGGGTGATAATAACCACAGGGCTTAAGCCCGGAATCTACCTGCTGAAACTCGAATCGGGAGCGGGAAATCAGTGGTTGCGGTTTATTAAAGGATAGTCAGCCGTCCAAAGGCAACGAGCCATTGAGTAATTTTATTGCTCATTTATGGGAGCGTCCGCCTTTTTTTTCGGGCATATCAAAAAGGTGGAGCCCTGACCCCTGAGTTATGCACTCCATAATCCGTTTTTTGAACTTCCAGCAGGTCATCTGGCGGGTATCAAGTCGGCGCGACAGTTCGTAGCTCGAAATTTCCGGCGAGCCACAAACGATGTAGGCGATCTCAAACGCATCGGTAATCGGAATCCGGCAGCGGTGAAAAATGGTGTGGGCGGTAGCCGATTCGTCATGCTTGCATCGGGTGCACCGCCTCGAAAAGGGGGCTTTTCCCTCGCAGAAATTGGTATGGCCACATTTCCGGCATACATACCCCTTCTGCCACTTTTCGGCGGCAATTACCTCCAGACATTGTTCCGCAGTTGAAAACCGGCGCGAAAACTCATCCAGATCGAGGTTTTTAAACAGATGCGATAAATTTACAGAAGCCAAGGCGTTTTTATTTGATTATCAATAGAAAACAAATTGGTATAATATTTGTTAACTAATTTCATGCTGCAAAAATAAAAAAAATCAGTGATACTTATGCGATTTAATTAAAAAATG
>LUZO01000520.1 GCA_001603685.1 Bacteroidales bacterium Bact_23 | reverse complement strand
CAGGTTACTCCGCTGTTTGCTCAGATCGGACCGCTTTGCCAGAACAGCACCCCGCCCGATCTGCCGGCCACCTCGCAAAACGGCATAACCGGAACCTGGAATCCCGCAACCATCAGCACCGCCGTGGCAGGAACCTTCACCTTTAACTTTACACCGGATGCGGGACAGTGCGCCACAGGAACCTCAATGGACATCACCATTGATGATCAGGTTGCTCCGCTGTTTGCACAGATCGGACCGCTTTGCCAGAACAGCACCCCGCCCGATCTGCCGGCCACCTCGCAGAACGGCATAACCGGAACCTGGAACCCGGCAACCATTAACACCGCCGTGGCAGGAACCTTCACCTATAACTTTACGCCGGATGCGGGACAGTGCGCCACAGAAACCTCAATGGACATCACCATTGATCTTCAGGTTACTCCGCTGTTTGCTCAGATCGGACCGCTTTGCCAGAACAGCACCCCGCCCGGGCTGCCGGCCACCTCGCAGAACGGCATAACCGGAACCTGGAACCCGCCCGCCATCAGCACCGCCGTGGCAGGAACCTTCACCTTTAACTTTACACCGGATGCGGGACAGTGCGCCACAGGAACCTCCATAGACATCACCATTGATCTTCAGGTTACTCCGCTGTTTGCTCAGATCGGACCGCTTTGCCAGAACAGCACCCCGCCCGATCTGCCGGCCACCTCGCAGAACGGCATAACCGGAACCTGGAACCCGCCAGCCATCAGCACCGCCGTGGCAGGAACCTTCACCTTTAACTTTACGCCGGATGCGGGACAGTGCGCCACAGGAACCTCCATAGACATCACCATTGATCTTCAGGTTACTCCGCTCTTTGCTCAGATCGGACCGCTTTGCCAGAACAGCACCCCGCCCGATCTGCCGGCCACCTCGCAGAACGGCATCACCGGAACCTGGAACCCGCCCGCCATTAATACCGCCGTGGCAGGACCCTTCACCTTTACCTTTACGCCGGATGACGGCCAGTGCGGTACCACAACCACCATGATTATTGTAATCGATGAAAAAGTTACCCCGCTGTTCGATCCCATCGGGCCGCTCTGTCTGAATGCTGTTGCCCCTGTTCTGCCGTCAACTTCGCTCAACGGCATCACCGGAACCTGGAACCCGGCAACCATCGGCACAAACACACCGGGCACCTTTACCTTCACCTTTACGCCCGATGCAGGATTGTGCGCCAATGAAACCTCCATGCAAATCGTAATCAGCGATGAGCTGATTGTAACCATAACCCACACCGATCCCACCACACCGGGCGGCAACGACGGAACAGCCACGGCCACGGTAACCGGAGGAACTCCGCCCTACACCTACCTGTGGGATGATCCGCTGGCACAGACCACCGCCACCGCAACCGGACTGGCGGCAGGAACCTACACCGTTACCGTTACCGATGCAAACGGCTGTCAGGGCACCGCTACCGTTAT
>LUZO01000519.1 GCA_001603685.1 Bacteroidales bacterium Bact_23 | reverse complement strand
GGGCTGGATCGAGGGCTTGGGATCTGACATAAAATACTCCGTGGTGAAAAAATAAAAAAATAAAATTATTTTGTGGAGTCCGCCTACCTCATCGACTCCAGCCACTTCCTGATCTCTTCTGTGGCGATCTCTCGTCCGCCTAGCCCAAAGGCCAACGCTACGGCCACCGCTATGGCTCCTAGCAAAAGGCCGAAGGCCAGGTTGATGATCTCGTTGGCGAGCCCCATCTGCCTCAGTGCCATGGCGCCGGCGAAGACGAGGATCGATAGTCTTGCGGCGTTGGCGGCCAGCTTTTCCGAGGTCATACCGCTGGATATCACCGCATCGTGGGCGAGGTTTGCCAGATAGACGCCGATGGCGAAGATGAGAAGTCCCATCAGGACGTGCCCGGCGAAGACGGTAAACTCATAGATGATCTCTGCCAGGAGCGCGAACTTGAGGATCTGGGAGGCCTCGATCAGGGCGAAGAGCATTATCGATGCCATGACGAGGTAGCCCGCGATCTGCGAGGGGGTCGTTGCTCCTTCTTTAGGCGTCCAGGACCATCCCAGCCATTTTGGCATGGAGTCAAATCCCATCCCCTCCAGGAGCTTGACCACCAGCTCGGCGATCACCCTCCCCAGGACGTATGCGACTGCCAGGACCAGCGCCGCCCCAAATAAGGCCGGCAGTATCCCCAATATCTGGTTCAACATGTTGGAGACGGGGACGGTGATGGCGTCGATGGCCAGGGCGTCGAGGGCTGCGATCAGGACCGGGATGAGGATTAGGATGTAAACCAAAAGGCCGATCAGACCCGACAGGCCCATCTTGCCGAGGACCTTGGAGAGCCCGACCCTTTCGCTGAGCCGCTCGGTCCCTAAAGCAAGGAGGAGGTTCGTGACGATCTTTTGAAGAATTCTTGCTATGAACCATCCGATGAGGAGGATGATCGCAGCGGCAAAGAGGTGGGGTATGTATCCCAGGATCTTGCCGATCATGAGCTCCAGCGGCACCAGAAGTCCTGCCAGATCAAGAGCGTTCAGGATCAGGGGCAAAAACAGCAGGAGCACCAGGTAGAAAACGATCTCCGCCGCCGTCTGGCTCAAGGGCATCTCCGCCTTATCGAGCCCCGCTCTGGCGCCAAGGCTCTCGTCTACCTTTGCGGCCGTGAGGGCCCGGAGGACCACCTTCTTCAGCACCGTAGCAACGACCCAAGCCACTATCGCCAAAACCAGCGCAGCAAAGAGCTTTGGTATATACGCGAAGACGATGTTCAACAGCTGGTTCAATGGCTGGGCCACCAGAGTCAGCCCCAGGATCTGGAAGAAGGCGATCAATACGAAGAATAGGAGCACATAGTAGATTATCTTCGAGATCCATCGGTGCGGTTCGATCGACTGGGCCTTTTCCTCTCCGGCCACCTTTGCTGCAATCTTTTTATCGAGGCCGGTCTTCTGCAGCGCCTTCCCGATTATGCGGGAGACTATCAGGGCGATCAGCCATCCCGCTATGAGAACGACGACCGCTCCAACGAGATTTGGACCAAAGGGTCCAAACGCTTGAAATATCTGGTCCATTAATGCCATAATCCTCCGCCTCCGTTGACGGTAAACTTCCAATTTGATATTATTCGTATTTATAGATTATGGGTATAAAATCTCTAAAAATACTAAAAATAACATATTAATTATAGAAC
>LUZO01000518.1 GCA_001603685.1 Bacteroidales bacterium Bact_23 | reverse complement strand
CCTGTCTCGTGGGCTCGGAGATGTGTATAAGAGACAGATTCATAACTTAGTAGTGTTATACTTGTGGTGAATGTCAAGTTTCTGAAATAAAGCCTGTTTTACAGGTGTTTGTCTGATAATTTAAAGTTAAACTCAATGATACTGAAAGTTTTATTACTTGCCATCGTGATTCTCGGCCTCTCATTTTCGGGAATTGCAATTAAAATGTTCCTGAAGAAGGGCGGAGAGTTCAAAAAGTCATGTTCAAGTGTTGATCCAAATACCGGCCAGCGCCTGGGTTGTACATGCGGTGGTCACGAAAGTGTCTCCTGCGACAATAAAACAACAGCCTGAGAATTGTTCATCCGGAACTTATTATGGTTCCGTTTTCAGTGGAAATAAGAATGTGTGTTTTGTATTTCTGACTGTCTTTTGAAATATCTTGTACCAGTAAGGTGCGTTAAAGGCAGATACAGCCTTACAAAAAATCCCGGTTATGCTTTTTTGGGAGCAGGGCCGGGATTTTTCTTTTCGGTTTCTTCCTAAGTGTAGTGGGTTTGCGTGGGTTATACGAATTGCATTTACCAAATGGCCAAACCGTTTTGTGAATTTACACTCTTTATTGCCGGTGGTTAAAATATTCAGAACAATTGAGCAAAGCGCGAATAGGTCTGTTATATTTTTCAAACCGGCATTATTCTACCACCAGTTGTAACAGACCGGGGCTGGTCCAGGTTTGCATATGGCCTTTCTCATCACTATATATCAGATGCACTTCCAGTTCGGGGTGTTCCTTAAGGAATTCCTTCACTTTGTCCACGCCCATTACCATAAAAGCGGTGGCATAGGCGTCGGCTGAGATGGCGTCATCGGCCAGCACCGAAGCGCTCAGCAGCGAATGAGTTACCGGATAGCCGGTTGCAGGATCTACAATGTGTGCATATTTGATACCGTCGCGGATAAAGAACTTGCGGTAATTGCCCGACGAAGCCAATGCCTTATTCTTCAGCCTGATGATAATATCCACCTTTCTGGCTTCATCACCATCCTCAGCCGGTCTTTCAATACCTACTCTCCAGTCATTTCCACCTGGTTTATTCCCTTTGCCAAGCACCTCTCCACCCACATCAATCAGGTAATTTGTAATTCCTTTGCTTTCAAGAATTTTACCGATAAGGTCAGAGGAATATCCCTGTGCAATGGCGTTGAAGTCGATTTTTATGCCCGGATTGGCTTTTATCAGCCTGCCATCTTCCAGCGAAACATTTCTGTAGTTTATTAGCGGCAGTATGCTGTCGACCTGCGCCTGGCTCAGTTTCTGAGGATCGGTAATGGTAAAGCCCCACGCATTGGTAAGCGGCAAGGTGGTAATGTCGAATGCGCCATTTGTTATCGCGGATATTTCCTGCGCTTTGTTGAATACATAGGTAAATGCTTCATCGGCAATGGCGGAAGTATCGTTGTTATTGAATCTCGAAATAACCGACTCATCGAGATACCATGAAGCCGAGCGATCGAATGCAACGAAAAAACTGTCGATTTCACTTTGAAAATTTCTGCCTTCTTTGTCGTAGTATGTAATTGCATAATAGGTGCCCTGTGCCATTCCGCCCAGCTTTACCTCTTTTAGTTCATCGGTACGGTTACACGAAAGCAGCATTAAAATTGCAAAAAGGCCTGGAAGTAGGTTTGTTTTCATAGCAAAGGTTTGGTTATGGTCGAATACTTTAATTCAATTTATTTTTTGCCGCCGGTTAACATTTTTTTGAATCAAAAAATACCGGAATCTTTCATTGTTATTGATAAACGGTGGCTGATGGCCGAATTTGCCGCAGTTTCGCGTTCCGTAACCGATTGGCCGGATTCAGCATTTCTGTTGCGAAATTAGGCAAAAAAAGTACAGGCAATAAAAAACCCCGGCTTTTGACCGGGGTTTTTATTAGTCTGTTTGAAATTAGCTTCCGAAATCATCGAAAGCAATATTTTCTTTAGGTACGCCAAGGTTATCGAGCATTTTGAACACCGCAGCATTCATCATCGGAGGCCCACAGAGGTAGAATTCTATCTCTTCTGGTTCCGAATGTTTGTTCAGATAATTGTCGAGTACCACCTGATGGATGAAACCGGTATATCCTGTCCAGTTATCTTCAGCCATTGGTTCGGAGAGGGCCAGATTGAACTTGAAGTTGGGGAAATCTTTTTCAATGGCTCTGAATTCATCTTCATAGAATACTTCACGCAGCGAACGGGCACCGTACCAGTACGAAACCTTTCGGTTTGTTTTCTCGGTATGGAACAGGTGGAATATCTGGCTTCTGAGCGGAGCCATACCGGCGCCGCCGCCAATGTAGATCATCTCTTTATCGGTGTTTTTGATGTGGAACTCACCGTAAGGGCCTGATACCATCACTTTGTCGCCGGGTTTGCGGGAGAAGATATACGATGAACAGATGCCGGGATTAACATTCATGAACTGGTTTTTTGTTCTGTCCCAGGGTGGTGTTGCGATACGGATGTTGAGCATCACGATGTTTCCTTCAGCGGGGTGGTTTGCCATGGAGTAGGCCCTGAAGATTGGTTCTGGATTTTTCATTTTCAGATCCCAGATTTTCAGTTTATCCCAATCTTCGCGGAACTTATCTTCCACTTCGATATCCTTGAAATCCACTTCGCATTTGGGCACATCTATCTGGATGTAACCACCCGAGAGGAAGTCGAGGGTTTCGCCTTCGGGCAGCTTAACCACAAACTCCTTAATGAAGGTAGCCACATTGCGGTTGCTGATAACTTCGCACTCCCACTTCTTGATTCCGAAGATTTCCTTCGGAACGCCAATTTTCAGGTCTTCGCGTACTTTTACCTGACAACTGAGCCTCCAGTTGTTTTGTTGTTCCTTACGGGTAAAGTATCCTTTTTCGGTTTGCAGGATTTCTCCGGCTCCTTCGAATACCTGGCATCTGCACATGGCGCAGGTTCCCTGACCGCCGCAGGCCGATGGCAGGAAGATTTTCTGCTCTGCCAGGGTGCTCAGCAGTGATGATCCGGGGTTGGCTTCTATGGTTTTTTCGTCGTTAATCAGAATTTTCACTTTTCCTGCCGGGGTAAGTTTGGCACGCACATACATCAATATACCCACCAAAAGCAGGATTATGGCGAGAAACACCACAATGCTTATCAAAATAATAGTTCCGGTTCCCATATTATTATTTTTCTCTGTTTAAATGATTAATTCCTTAGTGGCTTTTAGAGTTTAATACCCATAAAGCTCATAAAGGCGATGGCCATCAAACCTGTTACGATAAAGGCGATACCCAACCCTCTGAGTGGTTTGGGAATGTTGGAGTATCGGATTTTTTCCCTGATGGCTGCAATGGCTACGATGGCAAGAAACCAGCCGATGCCGCTTCCCACTCCGAATGCGGTAGCTTCACCAATGGTTTCGTAATCGCGTTCCTGCATAAAGAGCGAGCCACCCAGAATGGCACAGTTTACCGCAATAAGCGGGAGGAAGATCCCCAGTGAATTGTAGAGGGCAGGGGAGAATTTCTCTACGATCATCTCAACCAACTGGGTGATGGATGCAATAACTGCAATGAACATAATAAAGCTGAGGAAACTAAGATCAACGGTAGCAAAACTTTCGCCCAGCCACGAAAGGGCGCCTTCGCGGAGCAGGTAGTTGTTGATCAGATAGTTTACCGGAACGGTTACCGTCATCACGAAGATAACTGCAACGCCCAGACCGATTGAGGTTTTTAGGGTTTTTGATACCGCCAGGTATGAACACATACCAAGGAAGTATGCAAAAATCATATTCTCAATGAATATTGACTTTATGAAGATGTTAAATATGTTTTCCATAATCAATCAGTGTTGTGTCATTGACTAGTTTTCTTCCTGTAAATCCGGGTTCTTCGAACGCTGGATCCAGATGATGATGCCTACCAGGAACAGAGCAGCAGGCGGCAGAATCATAAGTCCGTTGTTTACATATCCCATATCGTAAAACGCCTGAGGAATTACCCTGAATCCCCAGATGGTACCGGAGCCGAGCAATTCGCGGAAGAATGCAACAACAATCAGGATGATTCCGTAACCTACACCGTTTCCGATTCCGTCAACAAAGGAATCGAATGGCTTGTTGGCCATTGCAAATGCCTCTAGACGGCCCATCAGAATACAGTTGGTGATGATAAGTCCCACAAATACCGAAAGCTGTTTGCTTACATCATACATATAGGCTTTCAGCACCTGGTCTACCAGAATTACAAGAGCTGCAATAACAACAAGCTGTACAATAATCCTGATCCGGGGAGGGATGGTATTGCGCAGAGCCGAAATGGTCAGGTTCGACATGGCAGTTACGATGGTTACCGACAATGCCATGACAAACGCGGGTTCAAGTTTGACTGTTACAGCAAGCGCTGAACAAATTCCGAGTACCTGAACCGTAATAGGGTTTTCCTTGTTAAGAGGCCCTAACAGCAGTTTTTTGGTTTTTGCCGAGAATAGAGGTTCTCTTTCAGTTTTTGCTGTACTCATATTGCTTTCTGATTTTTAATGTAGGTAATATAGTTGCTCAAACAGTCGTGCAGCATGGCTGATACGCCATTGCTGGTAATGGTTCCGCCTGAAATGGCATCCACTCCGTGAACAGGGTTGATGCTGGAGTTTTTCACGCCTCCCTTGATCACCTGTATCGACACGAAATTGCCCGATTCGTCAAAAATGGTTTTGCCGGGAAACTGATGGGTGAAAATATCGGTTGCGATTTCGGCACCCAGACCAGGGGTTTCACCTTTATGACCAAAGGTTACACCTTCAACCGTATTGAGGTCGCTCTTCAGGGCTATATTTCCCCAGACAGGCCCCCACAGGCCAACACCACTCAAAGGAATGATGTAAACCTGCTCATTGTCTTTCTGGCAGATAAACAGCGGGAATACCGGCTCGGGAGCCTGTTTGCCCATTGCAATATCCTGTTTGGCCCTTAATTGACTTTTTACATCTATATCGAATGGCCTGCGGTCGCCTTTTTCGAACTTTCCGCCGGCATATACGCTCACCTCTTCGCCGGCTTCGTTGATCAGTATCTCTTTTACGATGTGTTTGTCGTATAGCTGATCAGCATTGGCGGGGGTTGATTCAATATTGGCCGAGCGAAGCATATCCTGCATCTTCTCGATCCTGACATTTCTATCCTGAGCCGGTTTCAGCAAGATGGCAGCTGCCGAAAGCATCGCTGCAACCAGTATCACCATGATAGAAGCGTATCTGAATATGTAACCGTTACTGAACATAATGATTAGTTGTTTTTTGGTTAGTTAATTCTTAGGCCTTAACGGGTTTCATGCGTTTCAGCCTCTTCTTAATATTTGCTTCTACCACGTAGTTGTCAATCAGTGGTGCAAACACATTCATCAGCAGTATTGCCAGCATCATTCCTTCAGGATAAGCCGGGTTGAGTACTCTGATTAGCACTGCCATTACCCCGATAAGGAAACCGTAAATTACTTTTCCCTTATTGGTCTGGGCAGCGGTAACCGGGTCGGTTGCCATGAAGATGGCGCCAAATGCAAATCCTCCCATCACCAGATGATAATAGAATGGTACTTCCATATACGAATTCACTGCTACCAGATTGAACAGCCCTCCCATGAAGATGCCTCCCAGAACAACGGAAAGCATGATTCTGAAGCTTCCGATACCGGTGTAGGCGAGGATAACGGCGCCAATCAGAATGGCCAGGGTTGAGGTTTCACCCACCGATCCGGGAATTACTCCCAGGAACATATCCATGAATGAGTGCGAGAAGTTAACTGTACCGCCTGCTGTTCCTGCAGCAGCTTCGGCCAGGGGAGTAGCACCAGAAAAAGCATCGGCTTTGTCGGCAATCCAGACTTTGTCGCCCGACATAAATGCGGGATAGGCAAAGAAAAGGAATGCTCTGGCCGTGAGTGCGGGGTTGAGAATATTCATTCCGGTTCCACCGAATACCTCTTTTCCGATGATTACGGCAAAAGCAGTTGCAATGGCAACCATCCAGAGCGGAACATCAGGCGGAACGATAAGGGGAATAAGCATTCCGGTTACCAGAAAGCCTTCGTTCACCTCATGGTGCCTTACCTGTGCAAAGGCAAATTCGATGGCAAGCCCTGTTACATATGAAACGATGATGATGGGCAATACTTTTCCCAAACCGAACAGCACTTTGTCCCAGAATCCGACTGTTTGCGCAAGGGAGAGAAAATGCTGGTGTCCAACATTCCATATCCCGAACAACAGTGCCGGAATTACTGATATGACAACTATACTCATGGTGCGCTTCATATCGATGCTGTCGCGGATATGGCTGCCACGGGTGGTGGTTTTGTCGGGAACAAAAAGGAAAGTCTCAAAAGCATCAAAAGTGGAATGAAGCTTTTCGAACTTCCCGCCCTTCTGAAATTGGGGCTTGATTTTGTCCAGTTGTTTTCTGAGCGATTTCATTCAGTATTATGTTGATTTATACTTTAAATTTCTCCTTGGTTGATCCTTAATTTGTTGAGGCTGAGCTTGCTTTAGCTCATCTCTTTTCTCATCAGTTCCAGCCCTCTGCGGATAATGGTCTGGATTTCTGTTTTTGAGGTGTCAACAAACTCGCATAGGGCAAAGTCTTCGGGCTCAACTTCATAAATACCGAGATTCTCCATGAGGTCAATGTCCTCGAAAAGAATGGCCTTGATCAGATGAAGCGGATAAATAGCCATGGGAAGCACCTTTTCAAATTCGCCGGTCATAACATAGGCGCGCTCTCCGCCGTGCATATTGGTGTCCAGTGCGTATTCCCTGTTTGGGGTGAGCCATGAGAAGTAGGTGCGCGAAGTACTGTACTTTCCGAAGCCGGGCAGAGCCCATCCCAGAAACTCATGGAAGTTGCCTTCAGGTATTACTGTAACCAGTGAGTTGTAGGTTCCGAGATAATTATCGGCCCTTATCTGGTCGCCGGTCAGTACATTCCCGGAGATATACCTGAGATCACCTTCCTTCACATTCTTTTCAACCATCTTAGCGATTGAAGCGCCGCGCCTGGTTTTATAATACTGCGGTTTAAGTACTTCCGATCCGGCAAGTGCTGCAATAATCGATGAATCGTAAATCCCATCCCTGAACAGGCGGCCGATGGTGATGACCTCCTGAACACCGGCAAACCATACCACATCGCCCTTATTGATGGGATCAATATGATGGATCTGTACGCCGACATTACCGGCAGGGTGAGGTCCCGAAAAAGTGTTTACCGTAACATTGCGTGCATTCAGAAACTCTTTAGCCTGCGTTTTACTGCTCACATTCAGGTGTACTTTGCCGTTGCTGAGCTTTGCAAGTGCATCAAGCCCCGTCTGAAAATAATCGCCCTGCCCGTTTACTATGAAATCGTAGTCGGGAGCCAGGGGTGCCGTGTCGAAGGCTGAAATATGCACCGCTTTGGGCGTATGCTCCGGATTGGCAATGATAGCATAAGGCCTCTGACGAATCAGCGACCATAGACCGCTCTTGAGAAGCTTCTCAATGACTTGCTCCCTTGAAAGGGATCGGGGATCGGCTTTTCCGAAATCGATGGCCTCATTTTTGCCATCCGATTCGATGCGGATTTCGAGGAGAAGCCTCTTGTCGCCGCGCTTTATCTCGGTGATGGTGCCGCTAACCGGGGATGTAACAAAGATGTTCTCACGGTATTTGTCGAGAAATAGCGGAGAACCGGCTTTTACCGTGTCGCCCTCCTTTACCTGCAACCTGGGAAATACTCCGATGAAATCGGTAGGTTTAATGGCAAACTGAAGCGGCGATAATTCGGTAATCTTCTTTTCGGCTGAACCTTTTAGCTTGATATCGAGCCCTTTGGTCAGTTTAATCGTCTTCGGCATAATTTTAGTGGTTTCAGACTGTTGCATTTGGTGAGGCAAAGCTATTGAAATACTT
>LUZO01000517.1:3758-4641 GCA_001603685.1 Bacteroidales bacterium Bact_23 | reverse complement strand
CTACAAAACAAGCCAAAAAAGTTGAAAAATAAGATGCTAAATACTTGATAACTAGCGTATTTATTTTTTATTTTCAACGGCTATCAATCGCACCATTTTTGGAATTGAAACTTGAAACTGCAAAATATAGAATAGATGGGCTTACTTCACTATCAATCGCACCATTTTTGGAATTGAAACCGAATTGATGAACTAAAAACAACAGCGCCTGCCGCTATCAATCGCACCATTTTTGGAATTGAAACCTGTAATTTATTACACCTTATTTAATTTAATGCAAAACTATCAATCGCACCATTTTTGGAATTGAAACAACACAGCAGGAACAGCCGAACTCATTGTTGCAAAGGCTATCAATCGCACCATTTTTGGAATTGAAACTGATTACCCAGACTAACGATTTCGCACTCATCTTCACTATCAATCGCACCATTTTTGGAATTGAAACAATGGTATCAACAGCGCAACGTGTATCTACCCTATAACTATCAATCGCACCATTTTTGGAATTGAAACTTTCGAGGTATGAGAGAGGCATTCAGGACATTACTGCCTATCAATCGCACCATTTTTGGAATTGAAACCACGATAGCAACTTCATTGCCTTTCTGTGCCGTGGACTATCAATCGCACCATTTTTGGAATTGAAACTCGAGATAATCCCCTTGTTGGCAGATGACATTATCTCTATCAATCGCACCATTTTTGGAATTGAAACTCAGCAGGTATATATATTGATGACTGCAAGAGTTCACTATCAATCGCACCATTTTTGGAATTGAAACTTTCTTATCATAAGCTGATACACTTCCAAAGCGCTGCTATCAATCGCACCATTTTTGGAATTGAAACTTTCTTATTGACCGGCAAATGGATTCACATT
>LUZO01000517.1:0-3752 GCA_001603685.1 Bacteroidales bacterium Bact_23 | reverse complement strand
CCGGCAAATGGATTCACATTTCTCTATCAATCGCACCATTTTTGGAATTGAAACACCCTTGCGCCTGATTGAATTTCGTACACTATTTCTATCAATCGCACCATTTTTGGAATTGAAACGGGTAAAGAAATTCACCATTCTGCCTGAAACTCTGCCCGCTATCAATCGCACCATTTTTGGAATTGAAACATTGTGATGGTAATGTTTATCTGCCTGAGCTTGCAGCTATCAATCGCACCATTTTTGGAATTGAAACGTGGATCAGCGACGAACTCGACCGTGAGGAACTCGACCTATCAATCGCACCATTTTTGGAATTGGCTTTCAGGAAAAAATTACTCAGGTTTTTACCGGCTTCAGTCAATTCCTGTAATACAACGCCCTAATACCCCACCGATTGCGCCCCAACAATATGCTGTTCCGGTTTTAGCTTCATCAGCTTATGCAGCGCCTCGCGGTCAACCGAGGCCCGGAAAACCGTGTTCAGCCCTTCGGAAGCGCAGTAGAGATAGACATTCTGTGCTATAAAACCGGTGCTTAAACCGGCATACAACGATTTATCCGGCGGGTTTTTCATCCGGCCGTAATCGGAGACATAAACCAGATTAACGGAGGCTTTCTCAACAAAATCCTGCATTCCCGTAGCCTTCCGGTGGTCGCCCTCAACAACCGGAATCAGCGCATGATCCGCCTCATGATAGAGGTAAATCCCCTCTTTCATCACCACATACACCTGAACATCCTGCCAGTTTAATGCCGATGGCGCCGTGCGCTTTGCGATCTCTTCGCGGTTTATACCGCAGGCGGCCCACAACAATCCGGAAAGGTGTTCGGAAGTAAGCGATTTACCGTTGAATTCACGGTTGCTCGAGCGCAGATTCAGCGCCTGCATCAGCGGCATTCCGCCGCTGCGATCCGGTTTCACCAGCCTGATTTCCGCTGTTTGCGACATGGAAAAAAGAGGAAAGATAAGGTTCAGCGTCAAAAATAAGCTGAAGAGGTTTCTTTTCATAGCTGTGGGTATGTTTTATTAAAAAGTTCCGGAAACAGGCCAAAAATGCCTGCAATGCCCGTTTCAGGGGCATTACCGGCAAATATACTGATTTCGTGATAAATACGAGAATGATAAGGTTGAAATTATCAACAAACGGAGGTTCTACTCGGTAAACTCAGGCCTGATCTTAACCCCGTCGTATTTTTTCTCCACTCCGTTCTGGTAGGTGATGACCATAAAAATGGTGCCATCGGAGTTATACTGAATCCAGTCGCCGTTTTTCATACCCATCAGGTACTCGCCTTCATCTCTTTTTTTGCCGTTTGGCCAGTACCAGATATGCCTTCCGTTGGGATTATCATCAATAAACGAGCCCTGGAAACTCAGTTGTCCGTCGTCGTAATAGTATTTCCATTCGCCGTTTCGCACTCCGCTGCGGTAGGTTCCCTCCTCGCGGTGGTCGCCCAGCTTGTAGGTCCACAGCCCCTCTTCCAGCCCGTCTACATACTCGCCCTGGATAATCACTTCGCCGTTTTCGTCGTATTCGGTATAAATCCCTTCCGATTTTCCGTTCAGATAGTTCTCGGTGCGGTGCAGCAAGCCGTCTTCATAATACCATTTCCACAAACCGTCGGTATTTCCCTGGTTATTGTAATTGCCCTCCTG
The DNA here is from genome assembly GCA_001603685.1 of Bacteroidales bacterium Bact_23. Lineage (GTDB taxonomy): Bacteria > Bacteroidota > Bacteroidia > Bacteroidales > Lentimicrobiaceae > Lentimicrobium. The sequence continues at coordinate 2,092 of LUZO01000517.1, read as the reverse complement.
CTCAAGGTTGCCGTTGGGATGGTAAAACCGCCATTTTCCGATGCATTTTCCGTTGCGGTAGCTCCCTTCCGAGCGCAGTTTGCCATCGGTGTAGTATTCCTTCCACGGTCCGTCCTTTACTCCTTCATCATCAATGATGCCTTCGGAGGTGATTATGCCGTTGGTATAGGTGTAGGCGGCGGTAACTTCACCCGCTTCGTTGTATTCGCGGCGGATTCCTTCCGGCACATCGCCCTTGTAGCTTGCCCTTACCTTCACCTTTCCGTCGGGATAGTAATCGGTGCGCACATCAAGTTTCACCAGCTCCGGCGGCTCTTCCTGACGCACATCGTTGATGTATTTGGCCACATCCGTGAGCATTCCTTTTTCGTCGTACTCCTTAAAGTATCCGTTACGCTTGTCGTCGCGGTAGGTGCCTTCGGTTTTCACCTTTCCGTCGGCGTAGAAGAATTTCCATTTCCCCTGTTTCAGGCCATTCCGGTCGCGGCGGTTGATGTTTTCACGGTCAATCACAAATCCGCGGCGGTATTCAATCAGGGTAATTACCGTTCCGTCGTGGTCATATTCGCGGGCAAATCCGTTCTCAAGCCCGTTTTCAAACGGAATGGTCCGTTTCACCTTTCCGTCGGGAAAATAGTAAACGGTGGTTCCGTTTTTCACATCGTTCGAGAAATACTCCTCAATGGTTTCGTTTTCCCTGATGGTGCAGCGCAGCCCCTCTTTTTTACCGTTCAGATAAGTAATCTGCAGGGTAGTTTTGCCGGTTTCGTCGTAAAAGTTCCAGATGCTGTCCAGCTCATAATTTTTGCGGTTTCCCTCCGATTTCAGAACTCCGTTCTCCCAGTAGGTTTTCCAGTAACCATCGGGCTTACCGTTGCGCATATAGCCTTCGCTGGCAACGCTGCCATCGGGATAGAAAAACCGGTTGAATCCATTTGGATCAACAGCATTTTCCTGTGCATTCAGCACAAAAGAGGTAAGTGCAAAAATTAAAATCAGCAGTGATTTTCGCATACGGTAAAATTAGGCAAAACGGCCTGAGCTTTTACGCTATTTGATAATTTTTGCTGCCTTCGATATCTCCAGCATGCGTAAAATGGGCTTTTTGGCCTCTTCCATTACCCTTTCGTCAAGCAGAATCTCAGGTTTTTCATTTTTCAGGCTGAGATAGAGCTTTTCCATGGTATTCAGCTTCATGTACGGACAATCGTTGCATGAGCAGGTTTCGTCCGAGGGTACTACCAGGAATTCCTTATCGGGCGAGGCTTTCTGCATCTGATAAATTATTCCGCCTTCGGTGGCAACGATGTAGCGCTTGTTGCTGTCGGTTTTCGTAAAAGCCAGCAGGGCAGCGGTTGAGCCCACATAATCGGCCATTTGCAGGATGGGTCCGCGGCACTCGGGATGTGCAATCAGTTTGGCATCCGGATTATCAATCTTAAGCCGGATAACCCTTTCGTCGGTAAGCTGATTGTGTACATGGCAGCTGCCGTCCCAAAGCACCATATTGCGTCCGGTCTGGCTGTTGATGTACGAACCCAGGTTTTTATCCGGAGCAAAAATCAGTTTCTGATCTTCGGGAAACGAATCCACAATGGCTTTTGCATTGCTGGAGGTGCAAATCACATCCGACAGCGTTTTAACGGCTGCAGAGCAGTTTATATACGAAACCACCTTATGGCCGGGATGCGCCTCAATAAAGCGCTTAAAATCGGCCGGAGGGCAACTGTCGGCCAGGGAACATCCGGCATCAAGATCGGGCAGCAGCACCTTTTTCGCTGGATTAAGTATTTTTGCAGTCTCAGCCATGAAATGAACGCCGGCAAAAACAATGATGTCAGCCTCGGTTTCCGAAGCTTTCTGAGCCAACTGAAGGCTGTCGCCGACAAAATCGGCAATATCCTGAATTTCAGGAACCTGATAATAATGGGCAAGGATTATGGCATTTTTTTGGGTGCGCAGTTCGTTGATCCGCTCACGCAACTCTTCATCCGAAAGAAAAACGCTCTTTTTTTCAGTTGTAGTCTCCATTTTGCTTTTTAATATTTCTTTATTTAAAAAAAATTATTATTCTTATTGTAGCTGTTAACTC
>LUZO01000516.1 GCA_001603685.1 Bacteroidales bacterium Bact_23 | reverse complement strand
GCATTACATAACCTGAAAGTGTCAGATACAGAAGTAGAGCGGATCTTGCTATATATGGGAGTATTATATTCTTTATTCTATTTTGTACAGTATTTTGCCTATCCGAAAATTATTTTTAATGTGCGGGTGGATGAGTCAAGAGGGACCATAAGAATTTTTCAGGATGGATTGTCCTATTTAATCCTTTCATATTTCTACATCCTTAATAAAAATTTCGAAAAAGTCTCAATTCAGGGAATTGGAATAATGCTTTTGTTTTTAAGTGTGGTAGTATTGATGGCTACAAGGCAACTTATTGCAGCTATACTCCTGTTAACCATTATTAACATCCTGGTAAGCAAAAGGGTAAAATCCAAAATATTAATACTGGTACTGGTGGCCGGCGCCATGATTCCGGTTGGTATAATGTTCAACGATGTCATTACCAATATGATAGAGCTGTCAAGCGGAAAGGGAGATAGTCACAATGAGCGCATCAGAATAGTGTCGGGCCTTTTCTTTTTAACAGAATTTTTTCCTAACGATATCGCTTATATTACCGGCAATGGTGTTGATAGCATGAATTCAGGTTACGGAATGATGATACAATATTATAAAGACGCTTTTGGTTTTTTTCAATCTGATGTCGGATTGATAGGTGATTTTAGCAAGTTTGGAATATTTTTCCTGGTTGGAGTGATTATTATTTATTTAAAAGTTTTCCTGTTCAAATTTCCCGAGAAACTTAAATATATCAAATTCTATTTCCTGTTTGCCCTTCTGACCTCTGTAACAGGTGATAGCATTTTTGGACAAGGGTGTTCCATTGTTGCAGTTTCTATGGTTTTATATTTAATGGATGTAAACAAACACGACCAGGCATTTGTTGAAGAAAATGAACTGACAAACACATCTGAGGTATCATTGGAATTTCAGAACGACCCTACACAAACGAACTACAAATCACTAAACTAATGAATGAACTGCAAATAGCTATCCTTATCCCGGTCTTTAATGGTTTGGACTTCACGGCAAAATGCATTGCCGGCCTGAATCGCCAATTGCTTGATTTGGGAAGAGAAAGCAACATTTTTAAAATTGTTGTGATTAACGATGGCTCCACAGATGGCACTAAAGAATGGATTCTCAACAATTACCCTGATACTGAACTGGTGGATGGTGATGGAACCTTATGGTGGAGCGGAAGCATCAATGCGGGTTGCCGGCATGCTTTCAACTCTTTGGGATGTAATTATGTCGTGTGGTGGAATAACGACATAGAGCCTGATAATGAGTACTTCCGTAATATTCTAAAGATCGCATCAGAAACAAATTCCGATACCATAACCGGCTCAAAAATATATTTTGCGGATAAACCGGAGGTTATCTGGTCGATGGGAGGAATCTTCAATACCAGAACAGGGGAAAAATTTATAACCGGATATAAAGAGGTTGATTCCGAAAAATTCAATAAAAATATCGCTGCAGAATGGCTGCCTGGAATGGGTACTTTGATTCCCCGCCAGGTTTTTGAAAAAATTGGTTTTGTAAACGACAAGGAATTTCCTCAATATCATGGTGACAGCGACTTTACTTTCAGGGCTCACCTGGCAGGCATTAAAATATTTGTATCTCCTCTATTAAAAATATGGAATGATAAAAGTAACTCAGGGATTTTACATGAAAATAGTTACAAAAAATTAAAAAAATCACTTTTCAGTATCAAATCCAATTATCATATCGGGAAAGATATCCTTTTCTATAGAAAATATGCCACCTCTCCGATTGCATACCTGTCTCTTATA
>LUZO01000515.1 GCA_001603685.1 Bacteroidales bacterium Bact_23 | reverse complement strand
AGAATAAACAGGAAAGCCGGTCAAAGTCATTTTAAATGCCACACTCCCGCATGGAACTCTGATTCAAAAGGGATAAATTGTAAATTTGTAAACCGAAACAGCAATAATCCATATCTGACTATGCATGTAAAATCTGCTTCAAACGATTATCCCATTCATCCGCATCTTAAAGAGAGGTGGTCGCCGCGTGCGTTCGACAATCGTTTTATCGAGCCTGAAAAGATCCGCAGCCTTTTCGAGGCTGCCCGCTGGTCGCCATCGGCCGGCAATATTCAGCCCTGGTACTTTATTCTCGGCCTTAAGGGCACCGAAACCTTCGAAAACATCACCAAAACGCTCGACGAGTTTAACCTGCTCTGGGCGCCGCGGGTTCCCATGCTTTTTATTACCGTTGCCAGCAAGGTAAACAGCAACGGCGATTACAACCATACGGCACTCTACGACCTGGGGCAGTCCATCGCCCATCTTACCTTTCAGGCAATGGAAGAAGGTTTGTATGTACATCAGATGAGCGGCTTCTATCCCGAAATTGCCAAAACGCTGTTTGATATTCCGGAAAACTACGAGCCGGTTACCGTTGTGGCGGTGGGTTATATGGGCAGAGCCGACACCCTGCACCCTCGCATGGCCAAAGGGGAGGTAAAACCCAGAGAAAGAAGAAAGGCAAGCGAATCCGTTTTCAGCGGAAAGTTCAACATGCCCTCATCCATATTTTAAACCCTTTATTTAATGAAATTCACCCATTCTACCCTGATGGCCTTTGTAGCATTGCTGGTACTTTTAGTTTCATGCAACCAGAGGAAATCAGAAAAAACAAAGGATGTGACCACCGATAAACCAGCGGCTCCCGTTTTTGTCCCCGGATTTGATGCCGATTCCGCCTATTTTTATACCGGGAAGCAGGTCTCCTTTGGCCCGCGGGTTCCCAACAGCGCCGCCCATAAGGCCTGTGCCTCATGGCTTGAGGGAAGTCTGAGGCGCTTCACCCCCCATGTTACCGTTCAAAAGGCAAAGCTCAGGGCATCTGATGGCACCATACTGGATGCCAGCAACCTCATCGCCTCCTTCAATCCCGATCTGCGTTCACGCGTACTGCTGTGCGCCCACTGGGATTCCCGCCCCTGGGCCGACCACGATCCCGACCCCGGCAACCGGCGGAAGCCCATCCCCGGCGCCAACGACGGAGCCAGCGGCGTAGGTGTGCTGCTTGAGATTGCCCGCCAGATGAGCCTGCACAACCCGACTGCCGGCGTGGATATCGTACTTTTCGATGCGGAAGACTACGGCGATCATCAGGAAACCTATAACCACAGTGATAACTCATGGTGCCTCGGCGCGCAGCACTGGGCTGCAAATCCGCATGTTCCGGGATATTCGGCACGCTTCGGCATCCTTCTGGATATGGTGGGCGCCGAAAATGCAAGTTTCACCATGGAAGGAACTTCGATGTATTTTGCGCCGGACATTATGCGGAAAGTATGGAATACCGCTGCACGGCTGGGGTATGAGGGTTATTTCAAAACGCTGAAAACCGGCCCCTTAACCGATGATCATCTGTATGTAAACCAAATCATCGGGATTCCGACCATCGACATCATCGACTACAACTCAAACCGGGACAAGGGTTTCTTCGAACACTGGCATACGGTAAACGACAATATGGATAACATCAGCCGCGAAACGCTGAGGGCGGTAGGCAATACCGTTTTGACCGTAGTTTACGAAACCAAATAGCCGGCTCAACGGCCAATTCCGGGATTCAGGCGGCTACAGCAGGTCATTCGCAAGATTGGCCAGCTCGGATCGTTCGCCCCTTTCAAGCCTTACATGCGCATAAATGGAGTGATGCTTCACCTTGTCGATCAGATACGACAAGCCGTTACTCTGTGCATCCAGATATGGTGTGTCAATCTGGTAAATATCGCCGGTCAGAACAATCTTGGTGCCCTGCCCCGCACGGGTTATGATGGTTTTCACCTCGTGCGGCGTAAGGTTCTGCGCCTCGTCAATGATGAAGCAAACATTCGAGATGCTTCTTCCCCTGATATAGGCCAGCGGCTGTATCACCAGCTTCTCATTCTCCAGTGATTCGGTAATGCTTTTATACTCCTTGTCCTTTTCGTTGTACTGGCTCTGGATAAACTTCAGGTTATCGTAGAGCGGCTCCATATAGGGATTGATTTTCGACTTGATGTCGCCGGGCAGATAGCCGATATCCTTGTTGCTGAGCGGTACGATGGGCCTTGCCAGGAAAATCTGCTTGAAATTTCTCCGCTGCTCCAGTGCGGCGGCAAGGGTAAGCAGGGTCTTTCCGGTTCCGGCAACGCCCTGAAGGGTTACCAGTTTGACTTCCGGATTCAGGATGGCATGCATGGCAAACACCTGCTCGGCATTGCGGGGAGTAATGCGGTAAGCCGAACGCTTCTCAAGCCGTTCAATACGCCTGGTCTCCGCATTGTAATATCCAAGGGCGGAAGTGGTGGTATTCCGCAGAATATAGTAGTGGTTGGGAATGGGATTTTTTTCGCCGATTTCGCGCGGAAGACAATAGCCATTCTGATAAAGTTTGTCAATTACCTTGCTGCTCAGGTTACTGATGGTTGATATTCCGGTGTACAGGCCCTCAACATCCTTAATCTTGCCGGTCAGAAAGTCTTCGGCGGTCAGGTTAAGCGATTTAGCCTTCAGCCTGAGGTTCACATCCTTGCTTACCAGCACCACCTTGCGGTCGGGAAATTCCTGAACCAGGCTCAGCGCCGCATTCAGGATGCGGTGATCGGGTTTGTTGTCGTCAAAAATCAGGCGGGCATCCATATCGCTCCGCTCATTCATCACCACCTTGAATTTTCCGCCCTTCGACTTTACCAGCGGAATCCAGTCGGTGAGGGTGGCTTTGTCGGAGAGGCTGTCGATAATCCGGATAAACTCCCTGGCTTCGAAGTTGATGTTATCGTTCCCTTTTTTGAAGTTATCCAATTCCTCAAGAACGGTGATGGGTATCGCCACATCATTGTCCTCGAAGTTGTTGATGGAGTTGTGGTTATACAGAATCACCGAGGTGTCGAGCACAAAAATCTTCTTGTTCTTGTTCCCGTTTTTAATTCTGACCGTTTTCGGGGCACCCTTTCCGGCGGTTTCCTTTGAAGGCTTTTCCGCTTTTCCGGCATTAACTTTTACGGCTTTTTTTGCAGCGGTCTTCTTCGGCGGCTCCTCGTCCACCAGCTTTTCAGGATCAAAAAACACCTCTTCAGGTTGCTTTTCACCGGCAACGATATTAGAATCCGGCTTTACATCGTCAGCAGAAATGGAAAGAATATCGGAAGGGCGGCGGCTACCCGGCTTTTTTACCGGTTTTTCAATCTGAAAGGGTTTTATCTCTTTTGCAGCTTTTTCCTTTTTCGATGCCTTTTTTGCGGGTGCCTTTGTTTCGGCAGCGGTTTTAGTCCTTTGTCTAGCCATAGAACGGGTTTTTCAAGTTTTCAACTGGCAGTTCTTAATTAGTTACCGGACAATTTCCCGAATCTTTGCCGGAATGTGTCAATTATGTGCACTTCCTGTTCTTATTCGGGCTACCCCAGTTTATCAGAATGATATCAACCGTTCTGAGTTGAAGTAGATCTTTCTGATCCGTTGCGCTTCCGCGAAACACGGCAAGGGTTCGGCCGGCCAATACCTTATACCAAAGATTGTATGACTCAACTTACTGTGGTAAATTTAACCATAAACCTGCCGAAACCTCCTCTGCCGAAGAAATAGTAAATAACAAAAGGTTTTCGTTATATCTGCCTGTATAACTGTGTTTTAAATGGCTTATCAACAGTTTTTAAAATATCGGGGGTGCGTTTCTCTGTTTTTTTTACAGGATTTGAACAATTCTCCGGAAAGCGCTGCAGGCTCAATGGTGTATATTGGCCGGTTTCAATAAACATTTATCTGCAACATTTATCTATTTTATTGATTTCCAACCTTTTAGATAGATTAACTTATTGAGATGGCAATATTGGCTGAATAATGGAACGCCCGGCAATCGGCCTGCTTACGGCTTATCTTCCATTATCAGACCGGAAGGCAGACACACAAAGGGCTGCCCGTTAAGGAGCAGCCCCGTTTGCGGCAATGGCACCGAAGGTTTACTTATCCTTTCCGCCCATTAAAAGCAGTTCATTCACCACGATTTCGGTAATGTTGTGGTTTTTGCCTTCCTTGTCGGTCCAGGTGCGGTAAGTTAGTTTGCCCTCAATGGCAATCTCCTTGCCTTTCTTCAGGTACTTCTCGCAGACCTCTGCCTGCTTTCCCCAGACTACAAGCTGATGCCACTGGGTTTGCTTTACCTTCTCACCATCTTTATTGGTGAATTCATCGCTTGTGGCCAGCGACAGCCTGGCAACCTTCCGCTTGTTTTCAAAGGTTTTTACTTCAGGATCGGCTCCAAGATTGCCAATCAGTTGAACGCGGTTTCTCAGTGAGTTCATGATGTTAAGTATTATAAGTTTCTGATTTTTTTTTTTACATTTTCAGCAATTCATCCGGCTTTGCGGCTGCCGGTCATCAGCAGAT
>LUZO01000514.1 GCA_001603685.1 Bacteroidales bacterium Bact_23 | reverse complement strand
GGTGCTTCATGGCTGATGACGGTATGGCCATTGACGAGGAACTCCATTGCGATCTTTACCAAAACGAATGGGTTGTTTATGCCAAACGCCCGTTTGGAGGAGCCGCACAGCGTGATAGAGTATCTGGGACGATACACGCATAAGGTTGCCATCAGCAATCATCGGATACGCTCGGTTGAAGAGGGCAAAGTGTACTTCGATTATAAGGATTACCGCAAACAGGGTAAAAAGGGAGTGATGGAGCTATCCAATAAGGAATTTGTTCGGCGTTTTGCCCTCCATATCCTCCCGCATGGATTTGTGCGCATACGCCATTATGGCATTCTGAGCGGAGCTTGGAAGCGTGAGCGGCTGCCGAAACTGCAACGCCTGCTGGGAGCAAAGTTACGGCCGGTCGAACCGGAAAAAATTACGCATCTGCACCGCTGTCCTACCTGCAAAACCGGAACGCTGATTCCGTTTATGACTTTTACAGCGCGCGATCCGCCGGAGTTCATTCTTCGCGGGCAAACCTCCGTATCCTGCTGAAAATGTGGGTAGGGGAACTTGTGCCCTTATGCGAACGAATTGACCCGAAAACAGGGCTTTCAATCTTCCATATTCTCCCCAAAAACAAAAAACGGTCCGAAAACCGTTCTTTATCTCCTACACATCCTCAGTGACATCCCCATAACTGATTCCGGTTCCGTTCAACCGCGGTTTCATTGCTTGCCCTGCGGGCACAACGAAACCTTAGTTGTTACAGGCTGGCGTTCTGTTTGTCGTGCTGTATTGTCCATTGTTTACGGCTGTTTTGGTGCGTTGGCTTGGTGGCTTATTTGGATTTTTTTGCTTGGCTTTGTGCGTTGGAAAAAATGCAAATGTGCCACCAAAAGCGTTGGCTAATTCTGATTACTTTTTATTTTCTTGGTTAAATAGTAAACTGCAACTGAACAATAAGGTTTGTGTTTATTGTCTGTTCGTTCTAACCATCTTGTTTTTTCTTGTTCAAGGAATTTTACAAACGAAGCTTTATCCTTCTTGCTTTTAACTCTAATCCTTTCTTGAACTTCTAAATATATTTCTCTCCGTGCGTCTTTGAGTGATTGCATATTCAGATTTAAAACTTCGTTTAATTGCCGGTTAATCTCAGAATCGTTACTAGCTGAACTTATCTCACCGTCTGAGTTATATTTAAAAAGCGTTTCACAACTTGGATTGTTTGCAAGTAGGTTTATCGTTAAAACATCATTTCCTTTCTTGGTATCGCAAGTTTGTAGTTTTTTAGGTTTTCCTTCATTTCCTGTACAAGCTCCAAATAAATTTGTGTATGTCAATTGCAATTCACCAAAATTGTCTTGACATTTGTAATGCTCTACTTTCATATATGGCTGAGTATGCTCGGGTATTCGTTTCATACAATAGCAACAAATGTATCCTTGCTCTGACAATAAACTTTGTCGCAATTCTTGCTTTGTTTCCAAAGGAATATTATCAAAACTTGCGTGTGTTTGAGTTCTATGTTGAACTAAGGAGTTTGGCTCTGCTTTTTTAATTATTTGCTTCATCTTGCTCTTCTTGTAAATAATCAATTTGCGTTTTTGCTCTAACCATTGCTGGGTCGTCTTCTCCTAAAATTTCAACAAGTTTTTCGTATTCAGCTTTTGAGTTTTCTAAATCTTCATCCTCAATAGTGTTAAACAAGGCACTCAATAATTTTGCAACCTTTTTATTTCGTCTTTCGACTCCCATCATTTCATACAAAATTGTACTTATATCTCTACCGTAATATTTTGGTGTTAATTTTATTATTTCCCCATCTTCCAAGATTTGCACTTCCGATTTTTCTGGATTTGCATTACTCAATAGTTGTGGCGAATGTGTTGTAATTAAAAATTGACTTGAAATTGAAGTATTACTT
>LUZO01000513.1 GCA_001603685.1 Bacteroidales bacterium Bact_23 | reverse complement strand
GATAATAACATGTCTTGGTGGGGAGGAAAACTACCGCCAGGACACATTTTGTCTTCACAAATAGCTTGCTTAAATCATTTGTTCCCACTACGGAAAGATAGAGATGCCGTTCTTTCCATTGCAAAAACGATTTGTCCAGAAATTGAAGATGTGCTGAAAATCGGCAATGACACTGAACCAGCTTATATTTCTTTCGAGGTGGTAAGTGATAAAGATTATTTGAACGAGATTTACTCGACAAGGGGGAGTAATTGTACTTCCGTTGACGCCTTGATTGTGAGTAAAATAAAAGGAAAAACTATTATGTTGCCTATAGAATGGAAGTACACGGAATTTTATAATAACACGGACAAATCAACAGAAAATAGTGACAGTAAATCTCCAAATCATAAAAAAGGCGATGAAGCAAAAGGGAAAGAACGTTTAGAGCGATATTGTTATAATGACAAGAATAGATTAATAGACAATTCAAAGCAATTGAAAAGCTTATCCAATTATCGCAATAGTGTCTATTTCTTCGAACCATTTTATCAGCTTATGAGGCAGACCCTTTGGACAGAACAAGTCATTGCAAATAAAACAACTGAAACAATAAAGGCTGATGATTTCATTCATGTACATGTAATCCCATCCGAGAACAAAAGTTTGCTTCAAAAGAAATATAAATGCAGTAATAAAAATATGGAGGAAACTTGGCGGGATTGCTTGCAGAATCAAGAAAAATATAAAATCATATCACCAAAAGATTTGCTTAAAAATGTTGACAAAAACAAATATCAAGAACTCATAGACTATTTAAAAACAAGATATTAGAATGTTAAGATTATACATCAGGCGATCACTAAACAAGCGATTTGGCACAAGGTGGGGTGTATGCCCGCAGAAAGTCCTGTCGGATTTTCAAGCGTTCACACCCGTGCAAACATTTGCGTTCCCCCGATCTGCGCCAAGCCGCCGACCGATATAAGAAGACATTAGTCCGCCGAGGCGGGCTAATGTCAAATGTCCAAATCGCAACGGTTGAATAGAAGGTAATGCGCCGTCAGGCGCTGCAAATGCCGAAGCCAAAGGCGGAGGCCGCAAATGTTCTACGCCTCAGGCGGAGAACCGCATCCGCCAGAGGCGGACCGCCGCGGCGGAGCACCGCCAGGCGCTTCAAATGCAACGGCTATTGGCCGGGGCCTCAAATTTTCAAATGCACCATCAGGTGCTTCAAATGCGCCGTCAGGCGCTTCAAATTTTCAAATCCTCAAATCCTCAAATCATACTTCCCCTTCCCTCCCATTCCTTTTTTTATTTTACCTTTACTGATACAAAACCGGTAAATCATGAGCAGCGGGTTCTTCCACAAATTGGTAAAATCATTTGGATTTGCATTCTCAGGCCTTATTCAGGCTGTAAAATCGGAACCAAATCTTAAAATTCACTTTACGGCAGTCGCGGTAGTTACAATTGCCGGATTTGTTTTTAAGATCAGCATGCTTGAATGGCTGATCGTTTTATTGCTTTTTGCATTAATTATTTCGCTGGAATTATTGAATACAGCCGTCGAAAACCTGTGCGATCTCATTGATCCCCAATATAACCCGAAAATTAAAAAGATAAAAGA
>LUZO01000512.1 GCA_001603685.1 Bacteroidales bacterium Bact_23 | reverse complement strand
ATAGAATACATGAATGTAATACATCCTAATATGCTGATAATAAGTAAAATATGATGTAATTATTGATTTTTTTATTTTTTGGATAGGGGTAAATTGTTTTTCAATTGTCTTTAATATATATTTGCGGGTCGAAAAAAGAGAAAAACACCCGAAATAGAATGGATGTTGATGCGCAAAATGCTTGATTTGTAGCGTTTTGCATGTGGAACCCCTTGATTGTTTTATACAGGGGGCAACTTTTAATCAGGTAAAGGAAGGAATGGCTTTGCAACAATTTATGAGATTTGGTAGAGTAGCAATTAATCAATTTACTGAGAGTTCATTTCGGAGAAGTTGTTTCCCTTGCCCGTATGTTACCTCCTGCAAGAGTTTTCTTGCATTCCGCTCTGATCGGTTTCTTCAGTTTATCCGTTATTTTTCCTTCAATCATATATTACCAATTCGTTTAAACGCTATTAATCCGGAAAGGAGGTATTGCATTTAATCAGGGGGTGTTCTTATTTACGAACCAATCTCTGATGACTCAAAGCTTGCTTTTTAATGTCAATTAACTGTGGCTGTTGTTATCTATTAAGCCAGATTTGCAGCAGACACGCTATTATTTACTTAATAAACTAATCTATGCTAAGAATTACAAAAAGGAAGGGCTGGCGCCTGTGGCTTACTGCGATGATGGCGCTATTTTTTGCCCTGAATCTTGCAGCCCAGGTTACCGTAGAAATAGGAACGGGCACAGCAACCAACACTTATCCTTTCAATTCGCTGTGGCATGATTGCAGAACTCAGGTTATTTATGAAGCTTCTGATATCATCGCTGCCGGCGGAATGGATGGATTAATTACTGAAATCGGATTCAATGTTACAACCGCAAGTAGTCAACCTCTTAATGGATTTAACATTGATATGCAGCTTACTACAGCTTCTTCTGTAACGGGATTTGTTGAAACAGGATGGACCAATGTTTATTCCGGTGTTTATACAGTTCCTGGTACAAATTGGCAGATGATCGCACTGGACAACCCGTTTTTATGGGATGGAACCTCTAATTTATTGGTTCAGGTGTGCTTTGATAATACCAGTTGGTCTTCTGCTACCTCTATTTATACAACCCCAAACTCAGGAAAAACCTGGAATCGTTCTGCAGACAATGCGGCAGGTTGCTCCTTGACCGGCGGATCTGCTTTCCCAAACCGCCCCAATGTAAGGCTGACCATTGCTCCTCCTCCTGTTGTAGCTATTGATGTTCAGGTAGGAAATGGCACTACTGCAGCAAGCTATCCGTTCTACACCTCCTATGAGGATTCAAGGACTCAGCTGCTCTATCCTGCAAGCGAATTACAGATTGCCGGGGCTGTTCCCGGTGATATTATTTCAATAGGTTTCAATATCAGCGCAGCAAGCGGCCAGCTTATGGAAGGCTTCAACATTGATATGCAGAATTATGCAGGAACCTCCCTTACAGGATTTGTTGAAACCGGCTGGACCAATGTTTACAGCGGTACCTATACTGTTCCCGCAGCCGGCGTTCAGATGATCGATCTGCAGGTTCCATTTGCGTGGGATGGCGTTTCCGGATTATTAATCAATGTTTGCTACGATAATATTGCATGGGGTACTAACTCACCTGTTTTAGGCATTTCATTACCCGGCCTTGTAGCTCATCAGCATATGGATGGTGACAATGGCTGTACACTTGCTACAGCAGGTACAGGAAATAACCTCCGTGCAAATCTTTATATGACCATTGAACCTTCGGGAGTTCTCCCGACAGGTATTGTTCAGGGATTCGTAACCAATGGTTTTGGAATTCCCGTTGCTGGAGCAACTGTTGCCGCAACCGGCCCCGGTGGAAATTATGTAACCACCTCAGGTGCCAACGGCGCTTATCAGTTTGATAATGTTGGTATGGGTTACTATACCATAGGCGCTGCTTTAGCAGGTTACAACACTGCTGTTGTTGAAAATCTGTTTGTTGCTCCCGGCGTAATTACCTATCAGAATCTTGTTCTGCATCGTCCTTCAATGGCTGTTACCCCCAATCCTTACAGTGTAACAGTACATCCCAATCAGTTGCTTGAAGGCGCTCTCACCATTACAAACAATGGGGATGGAGTTCTTGACTGGGAAGCTGAACTGGTTTATGTAACCGATGGCGCTTCACAGCCTGTTGCTCCTGCAGCTCCCGGCGAAAATCAGTCGCGTAGTGCTGCAACCGTAGCACAAAACGCTGCTGATGTATCAAATATGGCTAATGCCGCTTCTTTCCGTCAGACCACTGTTCCTATGGGAAGCAGCAGAGCCATTCTCTTCAATAACGGACCACTGGTAAACAGCCCCGGTACCGGAGCAGGCGGAGCTGATGAGAGCATCCTCCAGACCGGGCTCGGAATGGGTACCTACGGATCGAACATCAGCAATGCTTCAGGATACTCTATTGCTGATGACTTTGAAGTTACCGGTAACTGGAACATCGAAAGCGCTGAATTTTTCGCATATCAGACCGGTTCATCAACCACCAGTACCTTTACCGCTGCATATTGCCGTGTTTACAATGGCGCACCCAATGCCGGCGGAACAGTTATCTGGGGTGATCTGACAACCAACCGTATGACCAGCACCAGTTGGACAAACATCTATCGTAATGACGACGGCCCCGGCGGATCGACCAACCGTCCGGTTATGAAAATTGTTGCTGCTACTCCCGGCCTTACCCTTTCTCCCGGAACTTACTGGATTGAATGGACACTGGAAGGAACTGTGGCAAGTGGTCCATGGGCCCCTGCAGTTACTATCCCCAACCAGACAACAACCGGAAATGCCATTCAGTGGACCGGCTCGGCATGGCAGGCTGTAACTGATGTTGGTCCTCAGGGTATGCCTTTCATTCTTAACGGCACCGGCGGAGGTGGCGGCGGCGCAAGCGGCTGGCTCACGCTGGGCGAATATGATGGTACCGTTGAACCTTACCATAACTTCGCCAATCCGGCATACTTCAATGCCACAGGCGCTGAAGCCGGAGATGTTTACCAGGCTGAGGTTACTTTTACATCTGATCCCAATGTAGGTACTGTTGTTGTTCCCGTAACCATGATTGTTGCCGGTGAACCGTTATCAGTTCCTACTGATCTGACTGCTCTGCTTACCAACCCCGTTACCGGTCAGGTAAATCTGAGCTGGTCATTTGATCCGGGCGATGGCTTTGTAAACTTTGTAGTTAAACGCAATGGCGTTCAGGTAGGAAATACCGCTGCAAATATTTATACCGATATGCTGCCTGGCTTTGGTACTTACTTCTATACCGTTCAGGCTGTTTACAGCGAAGGTCTGTCAGCTCCTGCAGGTCCGGTTGAAGTAGAGTGGGCTAACCCCACACTCGTACTGAACCCGACTTCACTGTACAACGAGCAGTATCCGGAAACATTCGAGAATGTTACCCTCCGTCTTGAGAATACAGGCGAAGGCGTTCTTACTTATAATTTCCCTGACTATGTAACCGATGGCGGTTCACGCGCACCTCTTGCTTACTGTACTTCGACCAGCTCAACCTGCGACGAGTACATCGGCAGGGTACAGTTCGTAACCATCGACAACTCATCAGCATGTACCAACTATGCTGACTATACCGCAATTTCGACCGATGTTACCCAGGGCGAGACCTACCCCATTACCATCACCAACCCCAGTC
>LUZO01000511.1 GCA_001603685.1 Bacteroidales bacterium Bact_23 | reverse complement strand
GGTTTAATCTTTTAATAGTCTTCATCAACTATGAAGCAGTTTTTTCTAACAGTACTTCTATTCACTTCTATTGTTGCATTTTCACAAAATCAATTCCGAAGTGGCGTATTTCTGACCCACTCTACCGGACAGAATATCTGGGGGCCAAACGGCTCATCTACAAGCATTCCACAGGAAATTCAGGCTTATAATACCCAACATGGATATACCGGAAATCAGGCTGTGACTATGCAGAGGCAATCCTTTCCGCTAACCCCCTGGGATAACGAATGGGAGCGCTGGCACCGGATATTCGATGGTCAGGATCCGCAGGCAAACATCACCCCAATCCTGAATTCGAATAAGATTGTGGTGATCAAATCATGCTTCCCTTCCTCGGCAATAACCGGTTGGGGCATTCCTTCCGATACGCTGACCTATACCAAAAAGACGGTGTATAACTACAAATGGCACTGGCGGAATATCATCCGCAAAATGGCGGAGCATCCTGAAAACTTCTTCGCCATCTGGACCAATGCACCTCTGAACCAGGCGAATACCAATGCCAATGCAGCCATGCTGTCGAAGAAGTTCTGCACCTGGGCAAAGGATACGCTTGCCCTGGGCCTCGATCCCGAGATGGGAGCCATGCCGCCCAATGTCTATGTTTTTAACTATTTCGCCAAACTGACCGATGCCAACGGATACCAGAAACCGCAGTATGCGGTAAGCAATGGCGACAGCCATCCCAACGCCGCCGCCACGGCCCTGGTGGCTCCTCAGTTTGTGAGCGAGATATTCGGTGCAGCCATCGCCTATGAGCAGGGTGCCGTGCTTACGGTTACTCCTTCCTCGCGGCTGGTTGGATCCGGACAGGGCTCCGTTTCATTTACGGTAACCGCCACCCAATCATGGAGCGCGCAAAGTAATGCTTCCTGGTGTACGGTAACCTCAGGCGGCAATGGAAATGGCACCCTTCAGGCAAACTTTACTGAAAATGCGGGAACCTCACAGCGCACCGCTGTGATTACCGTTTCTTCTTCCGGCCTTAACAGCCAGACGGTTACGGTAGTTCAGGAGGGGGCAACCGCCATGCTGAATGTATCGCCTCAGTCGCAAACGGTTGGAGCCGCCGCCGGAACCGCTTCCTACACGGTAACTTCAAACGGCGACTGGACCGCACAGAGCGATGCGGATTGGTGTTCGGTAACCCCTTCGGGAAGCGGAAACGGCACGCTGAGTGTTTCCTATGCCGAAAATCCCGATGCGGAACAGAGAACGACTGCCATTACGGTATCGGTGGCCGGCGCTGCGGTGCAAACGGTTACTCTGGTACAGGAAGGATCGCAGATAATGCTCAGTGTGCAGCCTTCGGTGCATCAGGTGGGAGCCGGCGACGGAGCCGTTGCCTTTAATGTTTCTGCCAATACCTTCTGGACGGCGGTGAGCGATGCGGAGTGGTGCAGCGTTACGCCTTCCGGAAACGGAAACGGAACAATCTTAGTGGAATATGATGTGAATCAACTGCCCGATCAGCGTACTGCACTGATTACCGTAACTGCCGGCGGCTCGATGGTGGAAACCGTTGCCGTTGTTCAGGCAGGCGTCAACTCATCCATGACGGTTTATCCCGAATACCACCAGGTAACCTCCGATGCCGGCTCCGCGGTGTTCTATATTTCATCCAATACCTCATGGGCAGCCCAAAGCAGCGCGTCCTGGTGTGTCGTTACACCCTCAGGCACAGGCGATGGCGAAATCCTGGCAGAGTACGGGGCTAATGATGAAGATGACAGCCGCATTGCTGTCATTACCCTGTCAACCACCAATGGCGATCTCAGCCAGGAGGTGGTTCTTTATCAGGATGGGCTGAAGACCGGAATCGCAATGCCGGAGGCTGAACCGTTCCGCATCTATCCGAATCCTACGGGAAGCCATATTGTCATTTCGGGACTTCAGGATACCGGAGACAAAGCACTCTGGATGCTGAAAGATCTCTCCGGCAGAACCGTCAGATCGGGCGATGTGTTGATTGCAAACGAAACCCTTCTGCATCTTGGCGATATGCCCCGCGGCAGCTACCTGCTGCTGTTGAATACGGGCAAAGAGGTAAGAAGCGCTGCAGTGATGATTAATTAAGTGCCGCCTGCTCACGGGGCTAAGCTGATGTGGCAGCCTCACTCCGTTTTGCCTTTACTTTTTATTTGTTCTCCTCAGGAAATTTCCGGTTGTCCATTCTTTTCAGGATATCCTTACCGGAGACATTCTCATTTTGGTTAATTTAGCTTTTTGAATCTCTGTTTAACCTTAACCCTAAAATCTATGCATGGCGATTTGCCGGAACTCGACCAGAATAACCCAGAATTTCGCTATGCGGCGGATTTTGTGATGTACACAAACCGTATGCTCTACCTAACCGGGAAGGCGGGCACCGGAAAAACCACTTTTCTGAAATACCTGAAAACCATCAGCGATAAAAACATGGTGGTGCTTGCTCCAACCGGTGTGGCGGCGGTGAATGCAGGCGGGCAGACCATACATTCGTTTTTCAACATCAAACCAGGCCTTTATGTGCCTGGCGATAAAAGGCTGAGAACCTTCGCTCCGCCCGACGATCCGGATAAAACCACCATTGGCGACCATTTCCGCTATCATCGCGATAAGCTGGAAATCATCCGAAGCCTTGAGCTGCTGGTGATTGATGAGATATCCATGGTCCGCTGCGACCTGCTCGATGTGATTGACAGGCTGCTGCGCGTTTTCCGCAGACGGGAATTCACCCCCTTTGGCGGGGTACAGGTGGTGTTGATCGGTGATACCTTTCAACTGCCGCCCATTGCCAACCATAACGACTGGGATATTCTGGGGCAGTTCTACAGCAGTCCCTTCTTCTTCAGTTCACGGGTGATGCAATTGCAAAAACCGCTCTATATTGAATTGAAAAAGGTCTATCGCCAGACAGATCAGGATTTTATCGACCTGCTGAACCGCATCAGAATAAACCGCCTGAAGGAAGATGACCTGAAACTGCTGAACAGCCGCTATCTGCACGGCTTTACGCCTGAAGAGGAGGAGGATTACATCATTCTTGCCACCCACAACCGCATGGTGGAAGAGACCAATGAAAAGCGGCTGCGCGAACTGGATGAGCCGCTGCACAGTTTTGAAGCTTTTGTGGAAGGCATCTTCCCCGAAAACAGCTATCCGGCTGATCTCATCCTGAAGCTGAAGGAGGGGGCACAGGTGATGTTTCTGAAGAACGACCGGAATAAGCGGTTTTACAACGGCAAAATCGGGCATGTGCTGGAAATTTCGGAGGAGGGACTTTTTGTTGTGCTTCCCGAAGGTGACATCATTTCGGTGGAGCGGGAAGAGTGGAACAACATCCGGTATTCGTGGGATAGCAAGGAAAATAAGGTGGTGGAAGAGATCATCGGTACTTTTACCCAGTATCCGCTGAAGCTGGCCTGGGCGATTACCGTTCATAAAAGTCAGGGCCTGACCTTTGAAAAGATCATTGCCGACCTGGAAGAGGCCTTTGCACCCGGACAGGTGTATGTGGCGCTGAGCCGATGCACATCTTTCAATGGACTGCTTCTGAAAACGCCGCTTAGCCAGCGCTCCATAAAAACCGATCCCTATGTACTGGAGTTTGCCGGACAGGAAACCCCGGCAACCCTGTTGCTCACGGAACTGGAATCGGAAAAAGCGTCCGGATCGCTGCGGCGCGCCATCTCCGCATACCTCACCCGCGATTACAACAAGGCTATGCTGATGATGATTTCGGCGGTTGAACAGCTCAGACCTGAAAGCAGAGAGCGGGCATTCAGGTTATGCACCTTCGCGGCAGGCAGAATGCATCGAACCGGACAGCAGCTTCTCGAAAAGGCAAAAGAGGCGGATTTCAGTTCGATACGGAAAATGACTGAGCTTGAATCGCTGAAAGCGCGTGGCGAGCTGCGCAAACTGAAAAAGTCGGTCAGAGAACAACTGGAAGCCCTGGAAGCTTATATAAGCCTTGCAGAAAGGCTTCGTAAGAAACTGGAAGTTGAAATTCCGGAGCCCAATTATGCCCATGAAATTCAGGTACTTGCCGGTCAGCTGAAAGAAGCTCAGAAATCCTTGAAAGAGGGCACAAAAAAATCCGGAACCCGTAAAAAGAAATCTTGATTTACACCACAACCCATACCGGCATGATAAAAAAGATACTCCTTCCCCTGGCCTTGCTGATGGCCGTTAATGCATTTCCGCAAACCAAATCTGAACCTGAAACGGATAACGGCTTTCCCTTTCCGGTTCGCGGTTTATGCATAGCCGCTCCGCAGCCGCAGGAGCTTGGCCTGTTTCTGAAATTTATTGACGAAGAACTTGCGCCACGGAATGTCAACACCCTGGTTCTGAAGGTGGATTACAATTTTGAATATGAGAGCCATCCCGAACTGCGCGATTCCGTTGCACTTTCGAAGCAGGAGGTGAAAAAGCTGGTTCAGGTCTGCCGCAGTCACGGCATCCGGCTGATTCCGCAGGTAAATCTGCTGGGGCATCAGTCGTGGGCGGAGCAAACCCACAACCTGCTCAGGGTCTATCCCGAATTTGATGAAACCCCCAATGTGAAGATGCCCGAAAAGTATGTATGGCCAAATCCCGACGGGCTTTATTGCAAAAGCTACTGCCCCCTGCATCCGGAGGTGCATAAGGTCGTTTTTGTGCTGGTTGACGAGGTGTGCGATGCTTTTGAGGCCGATGCCTTCCATGCCGGCCTTGATGAGGTGTTTTTCATCGGTGAGGAGCAGTGCCCGAGATGTGCGGGAAAAGATAAGGCTGAGCTGTTTGCCGGTGAGGTGCGCAAAATCCGCGACCACCTGGCGGAGAAAAACCGCACCCTCTGGATGTGGGGCGACCGCCTGATTAACGGCAGATCCACCGGCATAGGCGAGTGGGAGGGAAGCTTCAACGGCACCCACTACGCCGTGGATATGATTCCCAAAGATGTGGTCATCTGCGACTGGCATTATGAGCGCCCGGAGCAGACACCGGTTTATTTCGCCATGAAGGGGCTGAGCGTGGTCGCCTGTCCGTGGAACCGGGCTGAAGTTGCGAGACTTCAGGTTAGGGATATGCTAAAGTTCCGCGAACATTCAAATCCGGTGATGAAGGTGCGCTACCTTGGGGTGATGCAGACGGTCTGGGCCCCGGCCGGTGCGTTTCTGGCAGCATTCTACGGCCAGATTGAGTGGCCCGTATCGCAGAATGAGGTAAACTGCTTCAAGGCGCTGTTTGAGGAGATAAATGCGCATCTGCCGGAGTGAAATGCACAGTGAAAGTTTTTAATTTTAAGCCCGATAAATCCAAGCTTCATGACAACAGCCCGGCGAATAGAATCCATTGACATCATGCGGGGATTAACCCTGCTATTGATGCTTTTCGTGAATGACCTCAACATGAATGTGGCGCCCAAATGGCTGGGGCATACCGTTGCCGAATACGAGGGTATGGGCCTGGCCGACTGGGTTTTCCCCGGATTTCTTTTTATGGTGGGAATGGCCGTGCCGTTTGCCATCTCCGGAAGACTGAAAAAAGGAGAAAGCATCCCTTTTATCCTGGGGCATATCATCACCCGCACCGTCAGCCTGCTGGTAATCGGTGTTATGATGGTGAATATCCGGCGCAGCAATCCTGAACTGACCGGAATGAGCATAAACCTGTGGGCTGTGCTGATGTATGTGTCCGCATTCCTGATCTGGAACGACTATCCGAAAGAGAAAAACCCGATTCTGGTCAATCTGCTGAAATACGGCGGGGTTGCGCTGATGATATTTCTTGCATTGATTTTTCAGTCCGGTACAGAAAGCGAGCCCGGCTGGCTGATAACGGACTGGTGGGGAATTCTTGGGATGATCGGATGGGGCTACCTGGTAACTTCACTGCTCTATCTGGCTTTCAGGGATTCCGTTGCCGGAGCCGCGGCTGCGGTACTCTTCTTCCTCGCCCTGAATATCCTCGATCTCAGCGGAATGCTCGGTTTTCTTGATCCTCTGCGGCCGGCGCTGGGAATCATCATTGCCGGAAATACTCCATTAATTGTCGTAACCGGACTGCTGGCCGGAGTGCTGCTGAAAAAACTGAAGGGTGCGGATGATAGCCGCATTTTGCTGATATTCACCATTCTTGGTGTGGTTTCGCTGGCTTTGGGCTTCTTTCTCAGGCGGTGGTTCATCATCTCGAAACTGATCGGCACCCCTAGCTGGGCGATGATTTGCAGCGGCATCAGCTTTCTGGTATTCACCCTTATCTACTGGCTTGCCGATGTTAAAGGTCACAGAAAGTGGGCTGCTTTTGTCCGCCCCGCCGGAAGATCGTCGCTAACTACCTATCTGGCACCCGACATCCTCTACTATACAAGCTGGATGCTGCCATTCCCCGTGCTGGTTTACAAACTGTCGCCCAATCCGCTGGTGGTAGTTCTGGGCTCCCTCGCCTGGGCCCTGCTTATGGTGGGACTCACGGTAGTGCTTGAAAAGCTGAATATTAGGTTGAAGTTGTGAGCCGGAGGCCGGAGGTAAGAAGTAAGAAGTAGGAGGTAAGAGGTAAGAGTGAAAAGTAAAAAGTGAAAAGAAATCCGCCGCGGCGGAGTAAAAAGTGTTCCGCCAGAGGCGGGCTCAGATTTTGGAATGCGCCGGCAGGCGCTGCATACGCCAGAGGCGGACCGACGCCAATTGCGGAGGCTGCAAATGTCCCGGACACCGGCCGGGACTGCAAATGCTACGGCCATCGGCCGGAGCTTCAAATCTTCAAATGTGCCGCCAGGCACTTCAAATCCGCCGCGGCGGAGCGCCGTCAGGTGCTTCAAATTCTCATCCGCCAGAGGCGGACTCAAATCCCAAAATTCATTATATTAGCTGCAGATATTAATTAGAACCATTTACGC
>LUZO01000510.1 GCA_001603685.1 Bacteroidales bacterium Bact_23 | reverse complement strand
GTCGTCGTTAGGTGAGCTAAAAGATTACACTTTTTGTCTTATTAATCAGATAAGATATAAAATGTAACACTTGAAAAGTGCTTTTAGTGTGTCAAAGGTATAGTTTTTTTAGATAACTAACTGTAAAAAAGTAAAACTCCGGGAAATTTTAATGTATAAATATTTTCCGAGAGTTGTAAAAGAACGTAATAATCAAAAGTGATCAGTAAAAAAATATCATCCTGAGGCGGATCCTTTTTGGTAAACGATATCTCCTAACTGATCAGAGGAAATAAACTCAACTTCAGGCCAGCGTTTTACTATTTCTTTTAATAATTGTTGCAATGTGTTTAATCCTTTTTTGCGGTTGTTTGCATCGATGTGCCCACTGAAGTTTGTGCGGTGCGAACTTAGATGTGCAGGCTTTCCCCAAAAGAAAGCAGCCTCAATTTGTTTCATGGTAAAATTCAACCAGTCATTGGTGTAGTCAGTAGTGGCAGGTTCAAAAACAACATTCCGAACGATAACGGGTAGCGAATGAACTTCTCCCAATTTGTAATACTCTTTCTTGTACTCTCCATTTCCCTGATACCTGTTTGTATGTCTGGGCCGGTCGAAATACCGGAGCCCCGTTTCTGGTAATCCCGCTTCAATATTGGGTGGGAAAGAGGCGGCTGAAGGGGTAAATACCTTTGCCTCATAACCATAAACCTGATTAAAATACTTCAGACCATCTTTAATATTATCAAGCATTCCGGATGTTTCTTCAATTTTCCGGAAGGCATAGGCAGAGGTCCATCCCTGGCGGTAGTTTTTATGTTCCGGCAAAGCAATGTAAGAGCGATGCTTTAATGAGGTGAGAAGATTTTGATTTTTATTCCGAAGTAAATCTCTGAAAATATGCAAATTGAGATGTTCTCTTCCATGAAACTGTGGTTTCATCAGCCCTTTGCGGATACCTTCCTGCCATAGTGCCCAGGTGCCTTCATACGCTTTTGGGTCGCTGGCAGCAAGTTTTTCGAAAGTAACCGGCAATAATTCATACCTGTAATCATCATAATTATTTTGCTCTATTGCTTCAAAATCAATGTTACAGGGTAGGGCATAGGGGGTGAATACAGGGTGGTTCCCGTTTTTGTCTTTTACGGAAGTAAGTACCTCGAAAAGGGCTTCAAGATCCTCTCGAGTTTCCATAGAGTCATACCAATCAAAAATTGATACAGGTAGTATGCCTGACCTTTTTAGTTCGTCCGATGCTTTTTTTGAAGCAATCCGCACATTGCCATAGTCATCTACGGAAAAAATAACCAGCTTTCGTTTGGATCGCCAGCCCTGGATATTCTTCAGATGGTTAAAAAGGAAGGTTTTCATTGATTTTTTTTATCCACAAATGAACACAAATAATACACAAATGCACACGAATATTCAATTTGCATGTTTTTGAGTATTGTAGATCGGTTTTTACAATTTTTTCGGATATCTTCTTTCAAGTTTTTCCAGGAATAAATCGGAATTTACCCCGGCTTTGGTCAGGATATAACGAATATAATCATCAGAAATATCCAGGCTGGATTTCAGGATTTCAGCCGCATCTTCACGGTTATGCTGTCCATCGCGAATAAGATAGCTGAGGTCAACATAGGTGTCGTTATATCCTAAAGTGCGGAGATAAAGATATTGCCGCAGGGTATCTATTTCGCAGCCGAATCTGGCACTGTTTTTAGCCCCCTCAGGAATTGCCCAGTGTAGTTCGTTAAACAGAACATCTTCAAGCTCCTTCTCAACCCAGTGGATATATTTGTAAAAAGGATGAATGATGGAAAGGTTGTGCTTTTTAATCAACTGCTTTTTCCATCTTACTACCATAAATTCCTGATATTGAACTTTTAGGCTGAATAGATTGGTTAGCAGAGCAGGATTGAGTATTACCTGCTTCATATAACCCAGAACCCATGAAACCTGTCCGCCTCTGTGGTTCAGCAGCATAAGCTCTTTTTTATACCGTTCGGCTGATTGTATGGCTGTGCGCCCTCCAAAAATCAGATGAACCCCTTCCTTGATGGCCTCTTTTTCTACCAGTGTTTCGTAACCAATGCGCTCACCCACATTGATAAACATCAATGTTTCGGGTACCGGGCGCCTGATCCAGGCATTCAGATGGTGGGTGATGCATCTTTTCAGGTTATCGTGTTTGATTGAACGCAATTCAACACCTAAAATCTTACAGGTGTTTTCCATGTTCTGCAGAGCAATTTCAGGGATAAAAAGATCGTCTGAAAAAACCGCCAGCGGACGAAGTTTTAATATTTTCACGATGTACCACAACAAATAGGTGCTGTCGCGACCACCCGAAAATCCTACCACACAATCATACTTCTTTGAAGTATTCAGGCGGAGTGCAGGCTGAATATCCTGAAGCAACTTCTCAGCTCCAAGATAGTCTGTGGTGTTAAATTCCCTGCAATGATTGCAAATGCCTTCGTCATCAATTTTAATATTCAGGTAATTGGTGGGAAGCAGACAAGTTTTACAAGTGGCTGACATAAAGAAAAGTTGTTTATAAACCTGACGGTTTTTTAATGCGATGAAATTGTGTTATCTTTTTACCTGATTCATAATTGTTTGGTATCCTTTTTCCGATACCATGTTCTCCATATAGAACTTCAGGGCATTTTCACCCATCTGTTTTCTCAATTCCGGATTTTCGTAGAGTTTTACAATGTTTTCTTTGAATTTCCGGGTGTCTCCGGCATACGACCACAGGCCGGCTCCCGCATCTTCAAGGTATTTCCCCAAATCGGTAACCCTGTCAATTGAAGCGATGACCGGAATGGAGAGGTTTAACAAGGATACAATCTTGCTGGGGATATTCGGGATGGCCAGCTTTTCGTTAAGGGAAACCAGTCCAACATCGCAATTTGCCAGCAACTGCAGATAATCTTCCTTGGGAAGAAAATCGATAAAAGTAACATTGCTGAGCTTCCTTCTTTCTACCTCTTTTTTTACGGATTCGATCTCCTGCCCCCTGCCAAGCAAGACAAATACAATATCCTGATAGTCCCGGGTGGCTTCTGCCACATTCACCACATTTTCAATTTTCTGTGCAATACTCATATTGCCGCCATATATGGCAACAAACTTATCTTTTAAGCCATATTTTGCCCTTACATCGATATCAGATGCGGGTAGCTCCAACGGAAATTTTGAATAATGCAGAATATGTATGTTCTTCTCTTTTGCCCGGGGATAAAAGTTTAGAACAAAATCGATGTTCCCCTGTGATGGGCTACCGATATAATCTGCAGTACGGATGGTATTCCTTTCCATCCATTTATAATATTTGCAGATCAGGCTTTTCTCGCTAAAATAACCCAACGCTACTGAATCCTGCCAGATGTACTCGCACAGCATCAGATAGAAGCGGGCCTTATATCTCCTTTTTAAAATTTTTGCAATTAATCCGATTTCCGGAGGCAAAGAGTGGGCAATGATCAGATCAAATTTCTCATTTTTGAAATACTTCCTCACCGCCCTTGGGAACTGATAAATCAATTTCAGGTAAGCAATTCCCTTTTGAATATTTGACTTGTTATTGGTTAGCTGATCGGTCTTAAATCTTACAACATCAATTCCGGCTTCCTTGGAAATGCCCGGAGTTCCGTTCCCTTCAAGCGGTGTAACCACTTTTACGGAATGACCCTGCCGGTCGAACTCCCGGATAATATCCGTAAAAACAGTAGATTTGGAAAGGTGAGGCAGCGATATATAGAGGAAAAGGATATTCATCGGGCTGGTTGGTATAGTTTATTTTATTGAATTTTCTTTGCTCTGATGGTATCAGTCAGTTTATTGAAAAATTCCAATCGGGCTTTCTGTAATATCTCCGGAGCAAAATTTCTGGAAGTTTCAAAGGCCTGTTTGCTCAATTTTTGGTATAAACCGGGGTTGTCCATTATTTTAATAATCATGTTTGCAAAACCATTTGCATCATCCGGTTCAAAAAGTAATTCATCTGGGACTATTTCAGGAATACCTCCAACCGGTGTCGATAAACAGGGCAGGCCTGTCGCATATCCCTCCAGAATAACCCTGGGC
>LUZO01000509.1 GCA_001603685.1 Bacteroidales bacterium Bact_23 | reverse complement strand
GATTATTGGCGGATGTGGCTCTTGTTGTCATGCGGAAAGTCGCTTTACTTCACTTTCTATTTGAGCAATAACTTTTTCTTCATCTTTAATTTTTTCCTTTTCGCAAAGGATTATGAAAACAATTCCTCCAAATTTTTCAGTGAAATCATCAAAACTTGCTTTCATTCTCTCACTCACTGAATAATTTCCAAAATTTGATTGTGCAGTAATTGGCTTTATTTGAATACCAAATGCTCTTTCACCTACCCAACCAAGATAATCAATGTCCCCTGCGTGGTCGAGTTCAGGCTCGCTCTCTTCAAATCGAACATTTGGAAATCTTTTTGCTAAGTTGTCATTTACAACTGACTTCTCTCTAACAAAACCGTCATAGGTTCTGTGGATTGTTACTTCGTAAACAAATTCAATACAATCCTCTTTTGTTATTTGGCTAAATGCTTCAGTCCATTCAGGAATTACAACTTGTGTGATTTTTTCAAAAAGTCGTTCCCCCAACTCATTCAATATTTCTTTAGTGACTTTTATTGGCTGCTTTGTTTTAGTAAATGCTTTCTCGAAATAATATCTTTCCCATTCCTCAAATGATTTTGGTTGGCATTCTCTTATAAGAGCCATAACAGCACCAACTTTTTTGGGACGAGTTAAATGGTATGCGTTACTCGTGTAGTTGAGAACCTTCTCTTTTTTTCCAAATGCTTTTGCGACTTTTTTTATTGTTTTCTTAGCCATTGTTTCTATTTGCAAAATTATTTCTTAATGCTTCTGCTCTCCTTAATACGCCACTTGCCCGTTGTTCTAAGCTCCTCGTTGCCATTTCTAATTCATCATGAGTTTGGATTATCCAATAGCCATCATGCCACATAATGCTGCCAATACAACGCCCGTGGTTTAAAATCATATCACGAATTAAATCACGAACATGTTCATTTGTAACTCCGCCACTTTCAAGACCACAATTTTCTCTTATTTCAGTTGAAGTTTTGCGATTCTCGTATCCAATAGCTTGCTGATTGAGATATTCGTCTATTCTTTGTTGTTCCTCATTCATATGTTATTGCTTTGCTTCGGAAAACATTTTGAAAAATTTGTCTTTGTATTTGAAATCAATATCGCTGTCCACTTGCACCAAACCGTTTTTGATTAAATGAGCATTGATAAATGTCTTATTTTCAAGGTAGAGATAACAAAGCAAATTATTTTCACTATCGTGTTTTACATTGTCGTATTTCAGAAACACACGTTTACCTTTTGTTTTTTCAATCAGGAATGAAGTTGCTTTTCCGTTGATTATAGGGTCTTCTTTAACCCCAAGAAGTTTTATAGTCAAGTCGTTGCTTAACCGAATTTTTTCGGGGCTGATAACTTCTTTGACTGTAAACAATTCTTCTCGTTTCGTTGAACTGTCCTTGTCAATCTTTGAGCCAAATTGAAGTTTTTTTACGTCAATTTTTTTGTCAAGCGTATGTGGGTCTTTGAAAATGTAAGGTAGTTTTTGAATTTCTTTTTCAAAGTCGGTTTTTATTGGTTTTTGTTCCAAAAACTCATAAGTCGTTCCGTTTAGGTCTTTCTGATGAACTTCCAATTTTTCTTTGATAATTGGAATAAATTCAGGATTGATTTCGTAACCGACCGAATTTCTGTCTGTATTTTTTGCTGCTAATGCTGTTGTTCCGCTTCCTGCGAATGGGTCAAGAACAGTTTCACCAACGAACGAAAACATTTTGATTAGTCGTCTTGGCAATTCTTCCGGGAACATTGCAATGTGTCCGCTTTGTCTTGCACCTGCAAAGTTCCAATGACCTGCAAAAAATGTGTTCCATTCTTCGGCAGTCATTTTGGAAAGTTCTTTCTGCTCTTTGGTCGGTTTAGGACTGTCGCCTAATTTTTTGAATACGAGAATAAATTCGTAGTCCAATTTTAAAATGCCATTTCTTGGGTAGGGATATGAACCCATTTGAACGCC
The DNA here is from genome assembly GCA_001603685.1 of Bacteroidales bacterium Bact_23. Taxonomy (GTDB): domain Bacteria; phylum Bacteroidota; class Bacteroidia; order Bacteroidales; family Lentimicrobiaceae; genus Lentimicrobium. Next base: position 542 of record LUZO01000509.1, on the reverse strand, counting down.
ACCGCCTGTTGTGTTGGAAGTTGTTACCTTTTGCCAAATGATAGCACCCATATAATCAAAGCCGATGTTCTCGCAGAACTTGATAATTTCTTCACGAATGGGAATGACCTTGTAACGTCCGTAATAAACTGCCCTTGCAAACTGGTCGCCAATATTTACACACAACCTGCAACCGTTGTGAAGAGTGCGGTAGCACTCTTTCCAAACCAAATTCAGGTTGTTGATGTAATTCTCGTAACTGTCGTGGAAGCCAATTTGGTTGTCCGTTCCGTAGTCCTTTAACTGCCAATAGGGTGGCGAAGTAATAGCCAAATGCACCGAATTTTCAGGCAACTCAGTCATTTGTCTGCTGTCTCCATTTATTATTTTATGATGAGTTTTCAAGTCGTCTTATATTAAAATTTTATCTCGGTCAAATTTAGTCAAAATGTCGTGTTGACCGTTCAAAAGTTATCAAGTTTTCACCTGTCGCCCGATGGTAGCAGTGTCGCTCTGCCATTTCCGCCAACTTGTTTATAGTCTGCCAAAAGGTTGTATTATAT
>LUZO01000508.1 GCA_001603685.1 Bacteroidales bacterium Bact_23 | reverse complement strand
GCATTGGAACAAGCTTATTAGATGAAAAGCAGGAAGGAACGGTGAAAAGACTGCTTTATACTCCATTAAATCCATTAAAAATACTATTTGGGAAAATGGTTTTTGCAAATATTATCTCCATTCTTCAGCTCATAATTATGTTTCTTTTCGCAAATATCGTTTTTGGATTGGATATTTTTTCACATCTAAGCGGAATGATAATCACGGTGATAGCCACAGCTTTTGCTTGCTCGGCTTTTGGCGTACTATTGGCTTCATTTGCCCGGTCGCGACAACAGGTGCAAGGCTTTTCTACACTGATAATCTTAGTAATGAGTGCGATAGGTGGAAGTATGATGCCCTTGTTTTTTATGCCGGCTTTTATGCAGAAAATGGCTGTTGTGTCAGTGAATTATTGGAGTATTCAAGGATTCTTCGATGTATTTTGGCGAAACCTGCCAATCACCGATGTCACATTTATTTCGCGCATAATGGTACTTTTGCTTATCGGATTCATCCTGAATGCCATAGCTGTTTTCCTGTTCCGAAGAAATATCTTGAAACTAAGCTAAATGATAGCCAATGGATTGAAAAAATGAATGATAACCTCATTTCATTATGTCAGTACGATTAAAAGACTTTACGCATTTTGCCAATTCGCTGCTGCCGCACGAGGCGGATTACCTGATTTCGGTGCATCAGTTTAAGGATCAGGAGAATATCGACATCCTGAATCTGATCCATCACAATACCCACAATCCGGAACACACTTTTCCTTTCAAGACTTCTATTGACAAGCGGAAGTATTCGAACATGAAAATCTGGATCAACAACCGCCTGAAAGCGATTGATGTGGATGCCTATTATGAGTGGCTGCTTGAAACCGACCGTCGGATTATGACCGATGCCATTTCGCCTCGTGAGGAGGATGCTTTGATCCGGATGATCAGGGGATTCAGGGAGCCGTCCTATTATTTTATCCGGTTTTATGAGGCCATACGCAATTACCGGTTTTACCTGCTGATCAGATTCAGGCATCACTATAACCAGATTGTTGATAAGTTCCTGCTTGATTATCAGCCGCTTTACGAAGAGTGCAGCCGGGTAAACCGCCAGTTGCACGAAGCCACCATCGACATTGTTGACCAGTATGCCGGCAACAAACCGGACTCGCGAAAATGGGAGGCCTGGCTTACGGAGGTGTTTTACAACCGAAACCTCGACGGCCTGAACCGCTATCTGGCCATTGTGAGACTGACGCTTATCTACTTCAATTACAAGGAGTACGATAAACTCGACCGGATATACAACGATCTGGATGAAATGATGCGCAGGGGAGAGTTCTATTCGCGGCGCATTCTGCTTAACTATTATTCGAACCGGGTGATGCTTCACTCGCGAAAGAACGATCCTGAAAAGGCGCTGGAGTACGGCTTTATGTCCATCAGGCAGCGCTCGGGCGATTACCTTCACTATGTGAATAATTTATGTGCCGTTCTGCTCAGGCAGAATCATAATGTGCGGGCGCTCAGGCTGATGCAGGATTCGTTTCCGGAGCTGAAAAATACCAAAAGCCAGCACAACAGGGTAGGGTTTGCCTCATTCTACATCAGGGCGCTGATTAAAAACCGGCGCGCCAAAGAGGCGGAGGAGTATGCGGAAACCTTTCTGAAGGTGTATAAAACCGAAATCTTCGATTCGCGCTGGCACACCTTTTTCGCGGCCTACCTGCAATCGCTGCTGGCGCTTGAAAAATACGACCGTATGCTGCACCTGGCCAGGCGTTACAATCTTCCGGAGCGTGAGAAGGAGTACAGAAGCCGCGCCGTTTACATCCCCACCATCAGCTGGTATTTGTCGGTAGCTGCCTATAAGGAGTTGACCATCAATGCGGCCGAACTGCGCGCCCAGATTCTTGAGCCGGCGCTGCCGTTGCTTTCCGATCCGCATAAAAGCCGGCTAATGGCCGACCTGGGCAGGGAGTTGCATCAGCACATTCCCGACCTGTTTCAGCCTGACGGCTCTTTCGACAGGAATGTATTGCCGGAGAAGCGCTGATTTTTCGGGTGGCGGAGATTTGGCCGCCGGAAAAAAGTGAATTCAGAACTTAAGGAACTGTTAAATCATTGTGAGTAAATTCAGTTTCGCCGGAATTGGATTTATTAAAAATACCCTTATATTTGTGTTTTAAACAATCGTACCCTGAAGCAAAACAGTGTAAGTTGCACAAAATCAAACCTGAAACCTAAACCTGAAACCATGACAGAACAGAAACAGTTTGTTGCCACTGATGAGGCAAAAGGCAAGGCCAAACAACTTCGTTTATTCGCTTTTCTTGCGTGGCTCATTGCCATTGCCGGCGAGATCTTCACCATTCTCAAACTGATCAGCAATGAAACCATGGTATGGCTTATTGTGGCCATAGTTGTTATACTGGCGCTGGCCGTTACCGGATCGTTACTCTGGAAAAAGGCCAATCGTCTGGATCCCGCATCCGAAAAGGACAAGTTCAAATTCTTTGTTCAGAGCCAGCTTGGCGCCATTATGGCCGTACTGGCATTTCTGCCGCTGGTAATCCTGATCTTCACCAACAAAGACCTTGACGGGAAAACAAAGGGAATTGCCGGAGGAATTGCCGTTGTAGCCCTGCTTGTGGCCGGCATCTTTGGCATTGACTTCAATCCGCCTTCAGTTGAGAAATATACCCAGCAGATCAATGAGCAGACTGAGGTAATCAAAAATCTGAACAACGGCGTTGACTATGTGTACTGGACTACCAAGGGAAACAAATACCATCTGTACGAGGATTGTCAGCATATCAGGGGAAGGGAGATTGCAGGCGGAACCGTTAAGGAGGCCTGGGAAGAGCGCAAGATCGGCGACTCGGAACTTTGCCTCACTTGCCGGAAAAGAGCGGAGAAAGGCTCTGGAAATGAACCGGTAGGCGAAGCCGAACCACAACCTGAACCGGAAGAGGTAGAAACCGAATAATACGAATTGTATTTACAAAATAGTCCAAACTGTTTTGTAA
>LUZO01000507.1 GCA_001603685.1 Bacteroidales bacterium Bact_23 | reverse complement strand
TCGTTACCGAGATGAGAGAGGTGAAGCATTATTATACGCGTGGCGTTGAAGCGCGCAAAGGAATTGAATTTTAAACAGATAACCTTAATATAAACTACTGAAAATGAAAAAAACCGATGTTTTGATTATTGGCGGAAGTGCAGCCGGAATGGTTGCCGCCATCACAGGAAAGAACTCATGGCCTGAAAAGAGCTTTACACTCGTAAAGAAACAGAAAGATGTTATGGTACCCTGCGGTATCCCTTACATCTTCGGCACCCTCGACAGCAGCCAGCTCAACATCATGCCGGTTGACAATATGATGGACAAGGCAGGCGTGGAATCCATTGTTGATGAGGTAATTGCCATTGACAAGGACAACAAAACCGCTACCCTTCAGGGTGGAGAGGTTATTGCATTCGACAAACTGGTAATCGGTACCGGATCGGTGCCGGCAGTACCCCGCTGGCTCAAAGGTTCAGAGCTGGACAATGTTTTTGTGATACCCAAGGACAAAACTTACCTCGATACCATGAAGAAAAAACTGAACGGCCTCAAAAAAGTGGTGGTCATCGGCGCCGGATTTATCGGTGTGGAGTTTGCCGACGAACTGAACAAATCGGGCCACGAGGTTACACTGGTGGAAAAGGAGTGCTGCATTCTCTATTCGGCTTTCGATGAGGAGGTTGCCGGAAGGATTGGCGAAATACTGGCTGCCAGGGGTGTAAACATCATCACCGGAAACGGAATCAAGGAAGTTGCCGGCTCCGGCAAGGCTGAAAAGGTAATACTGGAGAATGGCGATGTCCTTGAAGCGGATGCCGTTATTCTTTCCATGGGTTATCGTCCGAACACGGAACTTGCAAAGAAATCGGGCATTGATGTGGATGCTGACGGATTCATCGAGGTAGATGAGTATATGCGTACCCATCACAAGGACATCTTTGCAACCGGCGATTGCGCACAGAAACGCGACTTCATCACCAGAAAACGGGTTCCCACCATGCTGGCATCAACCGCCTGCGCCGAGGCCCGCGTTGCAGGAATGAACCTCTTCAACATTCATGTGGTAAAGACTTTCAGCGGAACCATCAGCATCTACTCCACCGCTCTTGGCGAGTATGGATTCGGTACTGCCGGAATTATTGAGCGCAGAGCGCTTGAAGAAGATATTGCCGTTATTACCGGTACCTTCGAAGGGGTTGACCGCCATCCCGGTAATATGCCCGACACCAAGAAGCAGATGGTTAAACTGATCGTTGCCAAATATTCAGGCGTTATCATCGGTGGTGAAGTCATCGGCGGACTAAGTGCCGGTGAACTTACCAATGTGATAGGCCTGGCCATTGAGAACAGGATGTCTGTCAATTCACTGCTGATCTCCCAGATAGGCACACACCCGTGCCTGACCGCTTCGCCCGCTGCCTACCCGCTTATTAAAGCGGCTGAAGTTGTCGCCACGAAACTTCGCAACCTGAACAAATAAGCGAATACGGTATCAATC
>LUZO01000506.1 GCA_001603685.1 Bacteroidales bacterium Bact_23 | reverse complement strand
ATCATGAAAAAGCTTTTAACTGCCGTACTATTGCTAGCAAGCATCACGGCTTTCACTCAGGGATTTATAAAAAAATATAATATCCCGAATGTAATCAACGCGTATAACAACATGGCGGTTGTTTACGATGACGGCTTCGTTTTCGGAGGCTATGCAACAGGGAATGGCAATAGTTCTGTTCTACTTGTAAAAACAGACTTATATGGCGAACCTCTCCAAACTTGTAATTTATATTATGGGAGCGGCAGCTTATCGACAAATTTCCTCTACATCGACAAAGACATGGACGGCAATATCTATGTAGCCATGTTAGGCGATAATTCTAGAGACCTTGTTCTTGCAAAAGTTAACAACCAATTGCAGGAGGTGTGGCGCAAAAAGCTCGGCACACTTCCACAGGGTTATAAATCTTCGCCGATAATAGTTACCCATGACAATCATGTTGTTGTGGCAGCAGCAGAAAAAATATTCAAAGCGGATGCCGAGGGAAATCTTATTTGGGAGCAATTCTCATTTATAAAGAATGATGAATATGAACTAAGCAAATCGTGGGTGTTGCACGAAGGCGAAAATGGTGATATTTATCTCTATACAGATGATGATCTCAGTGGAACATATTTTGGAACTGCTCCTTTTGAAGCTAAACTGAAGATCTTCGGTCAGGATGGCACATTGATAAACAGCATTTCGCAACCAGGTTCAACCAGATCAGTAATATCGGATGATAACAGTTTTTTTACCCTTATATGTTGCTTTTACGATGAGGATCAAAAATTATTGCACCCAGATTATTTATATATTGTTAAGCATGATTTCTATGGTGTAGTTCAAGAGTCAATCAACAGTACGGCGAGTAGCGAAAAAACTAAGTTTTCCAGGATAATTGAAAACGCTGATGGAAATATAGTTGCGTTCGGTACTTATGCTAACAACAACAAGTTCGACGAAATTATACTTTATTGCATTACCAAAGAAGGAAATCCTCTTTGGACAAACAAAATACAACTTGAAAAAGGGAGGAAATATCAATTCTTCAATATTCATCTTTTGACAGATGGCGGCTATATTATTGTTGGATTTGATGAAACCGAACATATAACTCCCATGTTGATCAGAGTCGATGCCGATGGCAATGTTAGTGGAGTGGGTATTGAAGAGTCTGAACCATCACCATCCGTTAAGGCTTACCC
>LUZO01000505.1 GCA_001603685.1 Bacteroidales bacterium Bact_23 | reverse complement strand
GTTTTAACACACAGGGAACAGTCCTTCGCAGCAGGCTGTTCCCTGTGATGATATCTGAATAATTATCAGTGCTTTACAAAGGTTTGTACCGAAGTATTCCTGCCCGAAACCAAACGAATTACATAAGTTCCGGCTTCGAGCGGGCTGATGTTTACGATACCATCCCTGATCACACTTCTGAGAACCAGCTTCCCGTTCAGGGTGTAGATCTCAGCTTCGGCGGATTGCGCCCCTTCAATCAGAAGGTGATCCTTTGCCGGATTGGGGTAGATCTTCAGGGCCGTCAGGGGATTCGGGTCAACTCCGGTAGTCAGGAAGACCAGCTCTTCCACATCGGCGCCGTCAATCACCACTTCGCCTTCAATCACATCAAAGCCGGCTTTGGTGGCGGTATAGGCATAGGTCCCATCCGGCAGTTCAATCGTGGCGATGCCTTCAGTATCGGTAACCAGAACGGTGCTGTTGATGGCAATTTCAACCCCTTCCACCACGCCGGCATCGGCGCTGACCACAAAGGTGAGCGTATAAACCGGAGGTGCAACTGGCTGCATGGTTATCTCTTCCTCTACATTGCTGCCGCTGATGGCAACGCTGCCCGAAGCGCTTTCGTAGCCGTCGAGCGTGGCGGTATAGTTGTAGGTTCCGTTGGGCAGTTCAACCGAGGCTGTTCCTTCGTCATCGGTAACCAGCGCTCCGGCAACCCCTTCCACTTCAATGGAAACGCCGGCAAGCGGATTTGCTTCGGGGTCGCTCACCACGAAAGTGAGCGTGTATTTCGGCTCAACGGTACTGGTCATTTGCACACTGACTTCAGTATTTCCGTCGGCAATAATGGCGTTGCCGCCGGCCGGATAATACCCCTCCTTGGTTACGGTGTACGGATATATGCCGTTTGGCAGCGCTGTTGAAGCCTGCCCGGAGGCGTTGGTAACCAGCAGTTGCGAGGCCACTTCAATCTCCGCGCCGGCTATGGGGGCGATATCCTGGTCATAAACAAAGAAGTTGAGCTGATAAACCGGCGGCAGCATAACGAACTCCACCTGATTTATGCCCGGTACCACCGTGAAGCTTCCGTTGTAATCGCTGTAACCGCTCAGCGTTGCGGTAAAGGTATTCCCTCCCGGAGGTATCATCCCGAAAGCGGTTCCGGTTGCATCGGTGGTGAAGGTTCCATCCACACCGGCCACACTGATCTGAACGCCTTCAAGCGGGTCTCCGGCTTCGTTCCTGGCGGTGAAGTAGGTTTCGTAGGCGCAGGAAGGCATAAAATGCACCCTGCCCAGCGCGGGGTCATCCACTTTATGCACCACCACCCCTTCGATGCTGGCCGAATCCTGTGCAGCCACGCCCCAGCAGTTGTACATGGCGTACTGCTCCACCGGGCCGTTGTTGTAGAGATCATAAAGTACACCGCCGTTTCCGTTGTTGGAAAAGACATTGCCGCCGGGGTTGAAATTTTCGGGATCGGAATTCCCCATATTCACTTTCGGGTAGCCTACTATGGTAATTCCCCACAGATTGCCGCTGATTTCATTGCCGGTAACGGTCACATTCTGGATGGCCGATGCGCTGCTGGCTGTCAGGTTGATACCGCTTCCGCCGAGATTCGGCAGATTCTGAATATCGTTGTCGGTAATCACATTGTAGCGGATGGCGCCGTTTATGGGCGAACCGGTCAGCGTGATGCCATAGCGGTTTTTGTCCACGAAGTTGGAGTCGATCACCACATTTCCGGCCACCCCTACCAGCGAGGAATAGGCAATCCCGCCCGACATGATGAATCCGTTGCCGATGATGGTGTTTCCGATGATGAAGGTGGTATCGTTTGCACCTGACGGCCCCATGTTGATTTGCGGACGGTTGCTGTTTTCAGTGGTATTCCCGAACATGTAGTTGTTGCGGATATAGGCGCGGCAGGCAATATTGGCGCCTGATCCGATGGCACCGCGCTGATTGTGCAGGAATTTACAGTTGGTAATAGATACCCGTCCCAGCACATCGAGGGCTGCGCTGGAAGCATAGGAACCCGCTGTGGAGCCGGATTTGTAAAAATTCTTGTAAAAGGTACTGCCATCAATGGTAAAGGTGCCGCTCTGCACCCTGATGCCGCCTCCGAAGCTGAAGGTTGCATTTTTAATGTGGGTTACATGGTCGGGCAGCAGCCTGATGCCTCTCCATTTGTTGGCTGAGGTGCTGTCGATGGCGGTTAAGTACGACTGAACCGGCGCATCAATAATCAGGGTTCCCGATGATTCGATTCCTGCGAGGTCGTGGAAAACAACCGTAACATCGCCGAGGATATCCAGCTGGTCCTCAGCCATAACGGTAACGGTACTGAGGATTTCATAATGGTCGTCGTTCCAGGTAACCACGCCGCCGGAGTTATTGACCAGCGAATCGAGGTTCCAGACAACGCCGGTTCCGGGTGTGCTGAACTGCGCATTTGCAAACAGGGCTGCAAATGCAAAAACAAGGGTAATCAGTTTTTTCATATCAGGTTGTATTGGTTGATAATTTCGTTTAATGCAGCCGGATGGCCATTCAGGTAAAACAACAAATTTAGCAAACTGTTGTTTAAAAACAAAGAAGATCAACATATATTTATTTTATGACTATCTGCTGATCGGTCAGATATCTGCTGAACTTTACCCCATTCCTTTATTTCACCGCGACGGATTACTTTTGACTTTAATCTCCGCCGCGGCGGATTACTTTTATCTTTTTACTTTAGTCTTTTTACTTTACTTGACCTCCGCCTTGGTTTCGACTCGGCTTCGACTCGGGTTCGACTCCGCTCACCCACCAGCTCAGCCACCGGCTCAACCACCGCGAGAGCCTCAGGCATCGGAAGAATCCGATCTCAGACCTCCGACCTCTGACTTCCGGTTTAGTGGGATTTTGTGTTTCCGTGTCTTTGTGGCTTTTCTTTTTTTGCCACAAAAGCACTAAGGCACTAAAAAGCACAAAAGTCATCCGTCTTTATTAGTGGGATTCTGTGTGTCAATGTCTTTGTGGCTTTTCATTTTTTGCCACTAAAGCACCAATCGAAGATCCCGTGCATACGGAAGGTACGAAAAAGCACAAAAGGCTTCTTTTGCTATATTCAATTATTTCTATCTTTTATGTTGATTTACAGGTATTTAGAAATTAGAAATTAGAAATTAGGTTTTAAATCCCTTTCTCTCATCTCTCATCCGCCGCCACGGGCTCACCTCTCAACTCTCACTTCTTACTTCCTTCGCCTTGCCTTCGGCTTCGCTCAGGCACCGCGAGAGCCTCAGGCACTGTC
>LUZO01000504.1 GCA_001603685.1 Bacteroidales bacterium Bact_23 | reverse complement strand
TTTGAACTGCTCAGGGGTCGGCCAGGGATATATAACGGTTTCTTTTAATAAAATTGTATCGTTGGTCATAATTTGCACAAGCGAATAACGGCTGCCCGAAAGGGTATCGGGAATGCGATACTCCCCTTTTTTAAAGCCAACTGCCGAAAACTGAATCACATCCCCCTTTCGGGCAACCAGCGAAAAAAAGCCGTACAAATCGCTTGTTGTGCCGCGGTTGTATCCTTTTATTCTGATATTCACATAGGGAACCGCCCGTATGCTGTCGCCGGTAACCACAATACCCGAAAACTGAACAATATCGTGGTTTGCCTCCTGAGCCACAAGGCCGGATGCTGCGAACAGCGACAAAAATAATGCGATCAGGAAGTTTCTCATTACAAGTGGCAAATATAAGACTTATCCGCTTGCACTACTGCGGCAGTTACAACGGCATTATTTAAAAAACAAGGCGGCCGAAGGCAAAAAACAAAAAGGCCGTCCCGCAAAAGAGACAGCCTGACAGATATTTTTTTCGAAACCCTGTTGATTACCAGGCAATAAAACCTTTATCGCGGGCTTCCTTAAGGGCTGCAGTAATACCCTTCTTACTGATGGTACGGATACCTGCAGCGGATACTTTCAAGGTAATCCAGGCATCTTCCTCAGGAATATAAAATTTCTTTGTCTGAAGGTTGGGATAAAACCTGCGTTTGGTCTTTATATTGGAGTGAGAAACCTTGTTTCCAACCATCATTCTCTTACCGGTAATTTCACAAATTCTTGACATGACTTATCTTATTCTGAAGTTTTTTTTATTTCGGGCTGCAAAGGACGCTATTTTTTTTGAATTACACAACAGTTTAGAATAAAAAATTATTTACGATTTAGTAAACGGAGGGATTATTTTGGGGAATCATTGAGGATTTGAGGATTTGAGTCCGCCTCTGGCGGATGAGGATTTGAGGATTTGAAAATTTGAGGATTTGAAAATTTGAGTCCGCCTCTGGCGGATGCGGCCCCGGCTTTCGCCGGGACATTTACGCCAGCCGCCTGTGGCGGCTGGTCCGCCGCGGCGGATGCAGCGCCTTACGGCGCATTTTTTCATACTCCATTATTCATTATCCATTATCCATTTTCCATTGTCCATCGTCCATTGTCCATTTCTACCTCTTACCTCCTACTTCTTACCTCCGGCCTTCGGCCCCACTCACAACTTCACCAGGATACTCTCCATTTGTTCACCCGTAAACTGCTTCAGATCCGGAAAGAACAGGTTAAACTGCCGGTGATAGTAGTCGTAATTTCGCACCAGCTCAGCGGCGGCGGTATCCAGATTCGATCCGGCAACGGTCCGGCGCGACATTCCGTTCATGGCGTAGTTCAGTCCTTCAATATCACGGTAACGAAGCAGCAGATTATTCTTCATCATAAACGGAAGCATATACTGTGTTTTTGAAGGCAGTATCAGATAAGAACCGGCCAGCAGGCGATACATACGCGCGGCAAACTGCCCGAGCGGCTCATCCGACCACAACTCCCAGTCAGCAGCAAGAAAATGATCGAAAAACATATCCACCACAACACCGGCATATTTGCGGTAGCCTCCCCTGAGGGTTTCCACCGTTTCACGCACCACCTCGTGGGCATCGGTATAAGTATCTATGGCTCTGTGCAACCTGATTCCCTGCTGAATGCCGGGCGAGTATCGCTCAATCATCCGCCCCTTCACATGATCGGCAATAAAATTGCCAATGGTGATTTGCGGGATATTTTCAGAAAGATACAGGTGAGCAAGAAAGTTCATACGGGCAGTTTACAGATAACCGGATTAAAATAAATGGCCGGGCAAAGATAACACCTTTTCAACCGGCCTGATTGATTGTACCGGCCACCGTAAAGTAACGGATGATTGCGACATATTGTTCAGCCCCATTGACAAACAAGCGTTTAAGGCAACTGAAGGAACAATTTATCAGAAGCCCTGACAAAAAACAGGCGGAAAGGCAGGCAGGCAGGCTAAGACACCGCGTTTAATTTAAAAACATTCCAGATAACTTTCTGATATGCTGATGTGATTAAAATTTTATAGTTTTGCCCCGAAGTGATTCACTTCAACCCCGATCATCAACAAAATCTTTAAATTTTCAACATATTATGCAAAAGCTACTATTACTGGGTGATGAAGCCATAGCACAGGCTGCGCTGGATGCCGGCCTTTCGGGTATTTACGCCTATCCCGGCACCCCATCCACCGAGATTACCGAGTATGTAATGAACTCGAAAGAGGCAAAAACCGGCAAGGTGGTTGCTTCGTGGGGTACAAATGAAAAAACTGCAATGGAAGCCGCTCTGGGCATGTCGTATGCCGGCAAGCGCGCCATGGTTTGTATGAAGCATGTGGGGCTGAATGTGGCTGCCGATGCTTTTGTTAACTCATCCATTACCGGAGCCAACGGCGGCCTGATTGTGGTAGCAGCCGATGATCCTTCAATGCACTCATCGCAAAACGAGCAGGACTCAAGGTTCTATGGCAAATTCGCCCTTATTCCCATTCTTGAACCGGGAAATCAGCAGGAGGCCTATGATATGGTTCACTACGGCTTTGAGCTGAGCGAGAAGTTCAGAATTCCTGTAATGCTGCGCATTACCACCCGTCTGGCTCACTCCCGTTCGGGTGTGGCAACAAGCAAAGAGCCCAGGCCGCAAAACGAAATCAGGCTTCCCGAGAATCTGCGCCAGTTTATTCTTCTGCCGGCCAATGCACGCCGCCAGTACAAGCAACTGCTTGGCAATCAGGCTGCATTCATCGCTGAATCGGAAAACTCGCCTTTCAACAAACTGATTGATCACAAGGATAAAAGCCTGGGCATCATCGCCTGTGGCCTTGCCTACAACTATCTCATCGAAAACTTCGACGATTTCAATGTACCCCATCCGGTACTGCGAATCGGCCAGTATCCCCTGCCCGAAAAAATGGTCAGGGAGTTGTACGATAGCTGCGACAGCCTGCTGATTCTGGAAGACGGCTACCCTGTGGTTGAAGAGATGATCAGAGGGTTTATGGATAACGGCAAGCCGGTAAAAGGCCGTCTTGACGGTACCATTCCCCGCGATGGCGAGCTGAATCCGAATATTGTTGCCCGCGCGCTGGGCCTTACCGATACCTATGGCAGGGATATTCCGGCCATTGTAAGCAACCGTCCGCCCCAGCTTTGCAAGGGATGTCCGCACATTTACAGCTACAATGCTCTTAACGAAGCGCTTGCCAGCGTTAGCAAAGGCCGCGTATTTTCCGATATCGGATGCTACACCCTGGGAGCCCTTGAGCCTTTCAACGCCATCAACTCATGCGTGGATATGGGCGCTTCCATAACCATGGCAAAAGGCGCTGCCGATGCAGGATTAACCCCCGCAATAGCCGTTATCGGTGACTCCACATTCACCCACTCCGGAATGACCGGCTTGCTGGATGCCGTTCTCAGCAAATCGAACATTACCGTAATTATCCTCGACAACGCCACCACTGCCATGACCGGCGGCCAGGATTCGGCAGCACTCGGCAAAATTGAAGACATCTGCGTTGGAATTGGTGTGGAGAAAGAGCACATCAGAATCCTCAACCCGCTGCCGAAAAACCATGAAGAGAGCCTCAGAATTATGAAAGAGGAGATCGCTTATGAAGGCGTATCGGTGATTATTCCGCGCCGCGAGTGCATACAGACCGCTGCCAGAAGGTTTAAAGAAGACAAGAAAAAAAGGGAATCGACTAAAACAGAAGCATAATCATGAAAAAAAACATTATTCTGGCCGGTGTCGGCGGACAGGGAATTTTATCAATTGCAGCCATCATCGGAACAGCAGCGCTGGAAAAAGGTTTGTATCTGAAACAGGCTGAAGTCCATGGCATGAGCCAGCGGGGAGGTGATGTACAATCAAATCTGCGAATTTCCGACAAAGAAATCGCTTCTGACCTTATCCCTGCAGGCAAGGCTGATATGATTATATCGGTTGAGCCGATGGAATCACTGCGCTACCTGCCGTTGCTTTCACCGGAGGGCTGGCTCATTACCAATACAGAGCCTTATATCAACATCATGAATTATCCCGAAACGGAAAAAGTGATGGCCGAAATTGAAGCCCTGCCCAAACACATTGCATTGGATGCCGACGGCATTGCAAAGAAGATGGGTGCACCCAAATCGGCAAATATGGTAATTCTTGGCGCTGCCTCACCGTTTTTAGGCCTCGACTATGAATCGTTGCAGGATGCCATCCGCAAAGTATTCGGCAGAAAAGGCGAAGAGGTGGTTCAGGTAAATCTCGAAGCCCTCGAAGCAGGCCGAAGGTTCGCCATTGAAAAAACCGGTGTAACGGCTTAATGTACCGCACGGTTTTCAGCCGCAACTATACGGGTTATCAAATTTATGTTTATTGAATCCGGATGCATTAAAAATATTGCAGCATTAAACCTCTGTTTAACCGGATTCAATAAACATAATTAAAAATATCACCTCACTGAGAACCAATATCCCAACGACAGAAACTTTTGAAAAAAGCTAAAATTTAAGAAATTTTCTGAATATTTTTTAGCCTGTCTCTTATACACATCTGACGCTGCCGAC
>LUZO01000503.1 GCA_001603685.1 Bacteroidales bacterium Bact_23 | reverse complement strand
TTCATGCCACCAACAACATCAACATCAAATATAACATTTTTCTTTTGATTTAACAAATATTTTACCTGCGATTTTAACGTTCCGTAAAAACTTCCTGGGTAAACCTCCTGCCATTCAAGCAGATCGCCTTCCTGAATCTTTTTTTTAAACTCTTCGGTGGTCATGAAGAAATAATCTTTCCCTGCCGTTTCACCCGGACGTATCGGCCGGCTTGTTGCTGATACCGAAAAGCCGAGATTCAGATCGGAGGAGAGCAGATGCCTGACCATAGTAGTTTTTCCGGCACCCGAGGGTGCGGATACAATAATCAGTTTTTCGCTATTCTTCGTTTTTCCCACAACTATAAAATGTTGGCCAGTTGTTCTTTTATCTTTTCCAGTTCATCCTTCATTTTTACCACCAGTTTCTGGATGTCAGCATTGTTGGCTTTTGAACCTAGGGTGTTAATTTCCCTGCCAATCTCCTGCGAAACAAAGGATAGTTTTCTTCCATTGGAAAGATTTTCGTTAATGGTGTCGAGGAAGTAGTTGCAATGTTTGGCCAGTCTTACTTTCTCTTCAGTAATGTCGAGTTTTTCGAGATAGTATATGATTTCCTGCTCAAACCGGTTTGCATCGAAGGTGTTGTTTTCGATAAAATCGGCAAAACTGCTTCTGAGCTTTTCGCGAAGTTCGGTGTTTCTTTGCTGCTCAAAGGGCTCCACTTCCTTCAGCAGTGATTGTATGGTGTTGATTCTGAGAATGAAATCCTGTTCGAGCAGGTTGCCTTCATGTTTCCTGAATTCATCAAGCTGCTCCAGCGCCTCTTCCAGGGCGGCAAAAATCAGATTCCACTCGCTTTCCGAGATCTCATCCTTCGACAATCGGGTTACTTCCGGCATTTTCATTACCATCGACAGCAAATCCTGATTGCTGGCACCTAACTCAGCAGCCAGCGATTTCAGCTCGTTGTAAAATGCTGTTGCAACCGGCCGGTTGATAGTCGCCGGCAGTTCGCTGCCGGTAAAATCGATGCTGATGGTCAGCTCCACTTTCCCTCTTTCTACCACACGGCCTATGGCAGCTCTGATGCCCGGCTCATTGTCGCGCAGCAGGGGAGGTAGCCGAAGCGTGAGGTCGAGTTGCTTATTGTTAAGCGATCTGATCTCAACGGTTACCAGTTTATTTTCGAGTTTGGCAACAGATTTGCCAAATCCGGTCATGGACTTCAGCATATGTAAAATTTTAAGCAAATGTAATATTATTCCTTATGAACCATCAATATTTCCCATTATTTATCACCAAATCTGAAATTTGTAACCGTTCTAAATTGTTGATATTTTGGAGTTTGGTATTTGCTTTATACGATTTAGACTGGGATTTGGAGCGTTTGCATAACGGGTAGGCGGCAGTTCCTGCACCGAAAAAAGAGAGGAAAAGTAATTGCAATTCCTGCCAAAGTGATCTCTGTTGGTTAAATCGTTCGTCATTCAGAAATAGAATTTCAACAGGTTCAAATTTGAGAGAGTTGAGGGGGAAACAGGATATATCCAATCAAGCAATTTTAAGTCATGATAAAAAATCGCATTATTTAATGAGGATATTACAAAGTTACGTATATTTATACCGCTCGAATATCGGATGCCGGTATTGGAGTGCCCATCCTGAATTCGCCTGATTTTTGCCATAAGGTTATTGTTAGCACAGGATGCGAATTGCAGGTGTTCTGTTATTCTCCAGTAAAAAAGTGTTGTCATGATAAAAGTAGTGATAGTTGATGATGAGGTGAGGTCGAGGGAGACCATTCGTGAGATGCTGAAACTGTATTGCCCTGATACAGTAGTTGTTGGTATGGGAGAGAATGTCAGAACAGGCATAGAGGCAATTAAAACTCACAAACCGGATCTGGTTATGCTCGACATTAAAATGCCCGACGGTCAGGGTTTTGATCTGCTCCGGCAGCTAATGCCCGTTGACTTTAAGCTGATATTTATTACTGCTTATGAAGAGTATGCCATAAAAGCCTTTAAGTTCAATGCCGTTGACTACATTACCAAACCCGTTGACCCGGTTGAACTGCAGTCGGCTGTGGAACGGGTTATAAAAATGGTAGAAACGGGCGGTATGAATAATAAGCTTCAGCAGCTTTTAGATAGTTATCTGAAACCGGCAACATCAGAAGGAAAGAAATTTACCCTCCGCACCGCCGATACCATTTATGTAGTAGAGCTTGACGATATTTTAAGATGTGAGGCAACGCGAAATTACACTACTTTCTATTTAAAAAATGGGGAACAGATTATGATGTCAAAATCGCTGAGGGAATATGAGGATTTCCTTGTGGAAAATAATTTTTTGCGTATTCATCAGTCGCACATCATCAATCTGGCACATCTGAAGCGGTTCAGAAAGGATGAATTCATTTGTATTTTGAGCGATGATACACAGGTGCCGGTTGCTCACCGCAAACGCGATGAACTCATCAGAGCCCTTAGTGAGCTCTGATAGAAAAAAACGGATTGCTTTCATCAGTAGCATTTGTTTATTTTCTTAAAAATACGTGGAAACCGGCATACGAATTTATCAGGATTACCTACGCTCTGTCTCTTATACACATCTG
>LUZO01000502.1 GCA_001603685.1 Bacteroidales bacterium Bact_23 | reverse complement strand
CCGTATTTTTATAAATCCAGAACACAGCAAACAAATTAAACCGGCATACTTATGAAAAAACAACTACTCACCTTAAGTTTTATACTGGCAACCCTGTTCTCGGTTGCCCAGATTGTTTCCGTTTACGACTTCAACTCGCTGAACCTGGGAGGGCTGAACAACCAGGACGGATGGAAAACGATAGCCCAGACGGCTGCCAGTTCGCCTGACTTTGAGGTAGCCTATGCTGCCGGCGGGCTGGTTTCGCCCGATGGCAGCCAGGCGGCACTCTACCCGCACGGAGGCCCCGGCGTTGGCCGTACGGCAACCCGCAAATCCACCCCCAACTTCGAATTCAGCTTTGCCGATGGTGTGGTTGAAGTGGAATTTGATATGGCAAAAAACTGGTGGGGCGTATTCTTTGGCGTTGGATATGATGCCAACAACAACGGATACATCGCCCCCGGCCTGCCAACTGAACCCAACGACGGCGGGATTTATGTTTTCTGCCGGGATGTTCCGCCCGCCGAAAACAAAGTGATGCTTCCCAACGGAACCGCCATTCCTTTTACCGGAAATACCGATGGCTGGACACGCTATAAAATGGTGATGGACTTCACCGCCAATGGCGGGGTGGGCACGCTGGCCCTCTTTCTGAAACCCGGCACCACCGGCGACTGGCTGCCGGCCAGCGAAATTCAGGGAATCAGCATGCAACTGACACCGGGATCGGGCGATAAAAACGACAACAAGAAATGGGACGGAATCTTCTTCCACTCACAGGGCGGCGTCGGCGGTTTCGACAATATCGTAATCCGCCAGCCGGATCTGACCGGACTCTACCAGTTCATCAATTTCCCGGCCATCCCGAATAAACTCACCACCTCCCCCGCCTTCGAACTTGAGGCAACCGCCAGCTCAGGGCTTCCGGTAACCTACTCCATCATCGAAGGTCCCGCCACGGTAAGCGGAAACACGCTGACCCTTACCGGCGAAGCCGGAATGGTGAGGGTAAAGGCATCGCAACCCGGAAATGATGTATTTGCTCCGGCAAACGACATCATCAACGAGTTTGAAGTGGTTGACGCATCGGCCTATTATGCCAGCCTTCAGGTAAGAAGGCCCGCCGACCTTACCAAAGTCTATATGGAAGAGCTGGTTCCGGTAATGTTCCTGGCCGAAAGCCATGTGGAGCATCCGGAAGTGCTGAGCGTAACCGGTATCGAGTTCATTATCAACGGACAGCAACTTCCGGTACACGACAATACCAACGGATTCTTTATTGCGGAATGGACACCGCCGGCTTTTGGCAACTATACCATGACGGTGCGCAGTACCATAACCGAGGGCAATGTCACTGCCAAAACTGTTAACTTCGATGTTACCGGCAATCGAGTAGACGGCCCCGCCAGTTTTAGCTGACGGGGTGCGCCTCTCACACCACTGTACGTACGGGTCTCGTATACAGCGGTTCGTTAAGATGTGGGGCAATTTTCTTATAAAGCGAAAGCATAGAC
>LUZO01000501.1 GCA_001603685.1 Bacteroidales bacterium Bact_23 | reverse complement strand
AGAGACAGAATATCTACCTCTTGTTTTAGGTTTGTTAATAACAGTGTACTTAGGGTATTCTGGTAAACACTTGCAAGTTTATAAAGAGATTATTGAAATGGATCCTGCGAAAAAGAAAAAGTATAAATATGCAAATATTCTACATGTAATAATTGTGTTCCTTGTGTTCTTTAATATGGATAATATCCTTCAATTTTTTAAATTAATTGATTAAGTGATGTTGGCGATTTTTATGGAGAAACCGGTAAATTTGCATTGGAATTTAAGCGTGCTGTAGCCCACGGTACTTTCAACGGTGCCATGCGCCTTGTACAAGGTGGAAAATTTAATCATGGATTTCTCGTAAGCTACCGATCACCCACCCTGATTTTTGATGATGGGACATCTAATCCCGAAACAGATTTCTTACCTCAACTTCGCCCGGCACGGCGCACTTCATTCGAAATGACAATCAATCCTTGAGGAGGAGGAAGCAATCATGGGGGGTGGTTCTTCCGCCCCCCATGATTGCCAAAAAATCGTTCCTGATTCTAAATATATTGGAAATTTGTCAAAAACAAGGAGTCCAAGTCAGTAGCCTTCAAAACTCTCTATTCTTTTATAAATCTCACACTTTGTTGAGGATTCGTTTTCGAAACAATAACAAGCTGATACATTCCGGCACTCAGCGAACGGATATCTACTGTCATCTCTTCACTTAGATGGGTACATAAAATGGAACTTATTTCCCTGCCGTACATATCATAAATAATCAGCTTTTCTGCCGAAGCAGACGGCTTTAGGGTAATATGTGTAGTCGCTGGATTCGGGAATATTGGTTTTTCTATTTCCCCTTTGTCGGTATCAATTCCGGTGGCAACAATGTTGATGGTTTGGATTGCTACATTCTTTTTATTGCATTCGGCTTCGGAGGCGATCAGCTTTGTTTCGTAAGGTCCGGGCGCCTGATAGGTATATACCGGCGAAATCTGGGTGCTGGTATTTCCGTCGCCAAAATGCCACAAATAGCTGTCGGCATTCTTCGACAGGTTGGTAAAGCTGACGCTGTTGCCCGAAATCTCATACAAGAAAGCGGCAAGCGGGCGTTTGTGATGGTCAAACTTGTACCAGATTGGCAGGCTGTCGAAAACAACCTCTTTTGCCACATTCTTTATGATGGTTGCTTCCGCTGCGGGAATGGTGTAGTTGAAAGGTGCGGCAGCGGGATTTTTTCCGAACATTATCGTGTAGAAGGTACATGCAGCGGCAAACGAACCGGCTGTGCTCGGGTGGCTTCCGTCGGGCGAATAGAGCTCAATGTCAGGGTAATTGTTTCTTATCCTGCGCCATACTTTTGCAACCGGTGCCAGGGCAGCCTCGTTGGTCTGGGCCATAATGGTATAACGAAGCTGCAACAGGCTGTCCATACCCTGATATGTACACACAGGGGGAAATGACGCACAGTTCTGGCTGTCGCCGTTTTTCCTGCCCCAGGTCATAAAAAAGAGAGTACTGGCGCAGTGGTTTGAAGCCCTGATCATGCTGTCGAGCATGGCAGCATAGGGATATACCATTGTGGCTACCTGATGATCGGGGAACGAAGGCAACTGGCTCTGCTCCTGAAGAACCACAAAATCCCAGCCTCCCTGCTGAATAAGGCCGGTGCTGGCAGGATTGGTGGTATGCTGCTTGAAGGTATAGCCGCCAGGCGTACTGCTGTCGAAATAAAGGGTATCGCCGGTGGATGCCGCCATCTGGTAAATGATCTGAGGCAGACTGTTGCTGTATGTGTAGCTGTTGCCAATGAACAATGCCCTGACTTTTTGCGCGCTAACATTCAGGCAAATCAGAAACAGGCCGGCCAGCAGGAAAATTCTTGTTTTCATACCCTTAAGGAAATAATTTTAAATTCTGTTTTATGTTATTAAAATATATGCAAAAGTATAAAATGCTTTGATTATGAAGCCTTAATTATGAAAAAAATAATTGTGAAAA
>LUZO01000500.1 GCA_001603685.1 Bacteroidales bacterium Bact_23 | reverse complement strand
ATTTAAATGTATTACCGGGAGGGATATGAAAGAATTTGAAAAACAACTGGCCAAGGTGCGCCGCTGGTGTGCCATGCAGGAGCGCTGCCCGGTTGAAGTGAAAATCCATGCCAATTCGCTGGGTTTTTCGGAAGAAGCCACAGAAAAAGTGATCAGCCAATTGGTTGAAGAGGGTTTCATCAACGAAGAGCGTTTTGCTCAGCTTTATGCCGGCGGAAAATTCCGCAACAAAAAGTGGGGCCGCGAACGCATCATCGGCGAGCTCAGGGCCCGGCAGATTCCTGAGGAGGCCATTCGGGCCGGACTTGCCGAAATTGATGAGGAAGAGTACCGCAAGGTAATTGTCAGCATGGTTGAACATAAGATAGCAGTAACCGATCGCTCGAATACGCTGCTTTTCAAGCATCGCCTGGCCAAACCCGCCATTGCCAAGGGCTATGAACCGGATCTGGTGGCCGAAGTCATTGATGAATTGCTGAAAAATAATAAGAAGTTATAGAATGGTTCAGAAAGAACAGCTTAATGATTTGTCTAAGAGGCTGGATGCCTTGAGGAGGTTCCTTTGACATTGAGGGAAAAAAACGGAAGATAGCGGAAGAGGAATCACTTACCCAACAGCCCGGCTTTTGGGACGATCCCAAGAAGGCTGAGGCGCTCCTGAAACAGATAACCGAGAAAAAAAAGTGGACCGTGGATTACGACAAAGCCGCTGTGGCTTTATCGGATTTACTGGTGGTGTACGACTTTTTTGAAGCCGATGAAGCCACGGAACAGGAGCTTGACAGCCAGTATGACGAGGCGCTTCGCAAAATAGAAGGCCTGGAAGTAAGGAATATGCTCAGCAACGAGGAGGACCGCCTGAATGCCATTCTGCAGATCAATGCGGGGGCGGGCGGAACAGAAAGCAACGACTGGGCAGGAATTCTGATGCGTATGTATATCCGTTACGGCGAACGAAATAATTTTAAGGTAAAGGAGCTCGATTTCCACGAAGGGGATGTTGCCGGAATAAAGTCGGTATCGCTTGAGTTTGAAGGAGATAATGCATTCGGCTACCTGAAAGGCGAAAACGGCGTTCACCGTCTGGTCAGGCTTTCGCCCTTCGATTCGGCCAACAAGCGACACACCTCTTTTGCTTCGGTGTATGTATATCCGGTGGTGGACGACAACATTGATATCCACATCAATCCCGCCGAAATTTCATGGGATACTTTCCGCTCAAGCGGTCCCGGCGGACAGAATGTAAACAAGGTGGAGACGGCCGTCAGGTTGCGCCACGAGCCTTCGGGCATTATTGTGGAGTGCCAGGAAACCCGCTCACAGGGTCAGAACCGCGAAAAGGCCCTGCAGATGCTGAAATCGCAGCTTTATGAGATTGAACTCAGAAAGAAAAAGGAAGCCATTGCCGCCATCGAAGGCAAGAAAAAGAGGATAGAGTGGGGCTCGCAAATCCGTAATTATGTGCTGCACCCCTATAAAATGGTGAAGGACCTGCGCACCGATTACGAAACCAGCGATACCGGCGAGGTACTGGATGGCGACCTGAACGATTTCATCAAGGCTTATCTGATGGAGTTCGGCCGGGATGGCGTTTAACCGCAGAATGTCAGCGGATTGTAAATCTAAAAATCAGCAAGCATGATAACCATTTACCACAACAACAAGTGCCGGAAATCGAGGGCTGGACTCGAATACCTCAGATCGAAAGGGGTGGAATTCGAAATCAGGGAGTACATCCGCGACGGAATCAGCGCGCAGGAGTTGAAAGGAGTTATCAGCAAACTTGGAATAAAGCCCTTCGATTTAGTCAGGACTCAGGAAGAATACTATAAAGAGAATTACAGGGACGAAAGCCTGAGCGATGATGAATGGATAGAAGTTATGGCAGGCTATCCACGCCTGATTCGCCGACCGATTGTGGTAACGGAAAGCAAAGCCGTATTGGCCGATCCTCCTGAAAAAATGGATGCTTTAGGGATTAACGGTAAGCTACCTGGCTCTCTCAGCCATAATTTAGAATGAATTCATAAGCGAGGATACAATTTTAATCTTTGCAATAAATTTTCAGACGAAGCCATTATTGCTGCTGGAGCAATAATAGAATGTTACAAATAACCTGTCTATTTAGAAATTACCGAACCAATTATGAGTCAATTATGAGCCAATTGAGCCAATTATGAGCCAATCAGAAAATAACTTGTTCCCGTTCCAACCTCACCTTTCCGTTCAAGTAATTTAAAATGTTCAACAAGTTCAGTCAAATCTCGTGTGGCGGTTGCTTTAGAAATATTGTTTAATTCTTGATATACTTTATTTGTAATTTGATTGTTTCTCTTAACATATTCAATCGCTTTT
>LUZO01000499.1:3509-3764 GCA_001603685.1 Bacteroidales bacterium Bact_23 | reverse complement strand
TTATAAAAGTATTACTTTTGCAGTCCTTTTGGAACGATTCTGTAGCTCAGCAGGTAGAGCACATCCCTTTTAAGGATGGGGTCCTGGGTTCGAGCCCCAGCAGGATCACAAAACAAAAAACCCGGTCGCAAGCCGGGTTTTTTCGTTTTTGGGTGTTGGCGGTAATTGAAGATTTGAAAATTTGAAGCACCTGGCGGTGCATTTGAAAATTTGAGTCCGCCTCTGGCGGATGAAGCGCCTAACGGCGTATTTGAG
>LUZO01000499.1:0-3503 GCA_001603685.1 Bacteroidales bacterium Bact_23 | reverse complement strand
AGCGCCTAACGGCGTATTTGAGGATTTGAAAATTTGAAGCACCTGGCGGTGCATTGGAGTCTGTCTCTGGCGGATGCTGCCTCCACCTTGCCTTCGACTCGGCTTCGGCTTGGCTTCGACTGCGCTCAGCCACCAGCTCAGCCACCGGCTCAGGCACTTGCGAGAACCTCAGGCATCGGCGGTTTAATTTTTAGACTTTAGAAATTTGTCCGCCGCGGCGGATTAGAACTTTGCCTACTTCTTACCTCTTACCTCTTACCTCTTACCTCTTACTTCCTACTTCCTACTTCCTACTTCCTACTTCCTACTTCCTACTTCCTACTTCACTTCTCCCCTATACGCTTTCAAAATATTGAGCAGCAGGCTAACGATGGTCATGGGGCCTACGCCACCGGGAACGGGGGTAATATATGAGGCTTTGGGCGATACCGTTTTGAAATCAACATCGCCGGTCATGCGGTAGCCCTTTTCGCTTGAGTCTTCAACGCGGTTGATCCCCACATCAATGACTACCACACCATTTTTCACCATATCGCCGGTAACGAATTCCGGCTGTCCGATGGCGGCAATCAGAATATCAGCCTGGCGGGTGATTTCTGCTATGTTTTCGGTTTTGCTGTGGCAGATGGTAACGGTGCAGTTGCCCGGATTTGCCTTGCGCGACATCAGTACGCTTACCGGCGCACCCACGATGTTGCTTCGGCCCAGAACCACACAATGCTTTCCTTCGGTTTCAATGCCGTACTTTTCGAGCAGCAGCATAATGCCAGCCGGCGTTGCCGGAACCAGTGAAGGAAGCCCCAGAGCCAGTCTTCCGACATTAACGGGATGAAAGCCGTCGACATCCTTGGCAGGATTTATCCGTTCGATGACCCTGTTTGGGTCAATATGGGGCGGCAAGGGCAACTGAACCAGAAATCCGTGAACCTCATCGTCGTTATTCAGGAAATCGACGGTTTCGAGAAGTTGCTGCTCGGTGACATTCTCCGGCAGTCGGTACACACTTGAGGTGAATCCCACTGCGCGGCAGGCTTTCTCCTTGCTTGCAACATACGACTCGCTGGCGGGGTCATTGCCAACCAGAATTGCCGCCAGATGAGGTGCAGGCTTCTCCGAATCAATAATCTCAGCGGTCTGTCGCGCAATTTCCTTTTTTATCTCTTCTGCAACCTTCTTACCGTCAATCAGTTCCATTATTTAGCAATTTGTTTATGAATAATTATCTCCTTTTTCCGGCCTTACGCATGTTACGCATTGCCTGCATGGCATTCTTCCCGCCGGCGCCCGATACCATCTTCATCATTTTGCGGGTATCTTCAAACTGTTTGATCAGGCGGTTCACTTCGGCAATCTCTACGCCGGACCCCAGAGCTATGCGTTTACGGCGGCTGCCGTTGAGTACCGACGGATTTTCGCGCTCATAGGGTGTCATCGAGCCAATGATGGCTTCGATGCCCTTGAAGGCATTGTCGTCAATATCAACATCTTTCAGCGCCTTTCCCATTCCGGGAATCATCCCAAGCAGGTCTTTTACATTCCCCATCTTCTTGATCTGCTTGATCTGAGAAATGAAATCGTTGAAGTTGAACTGATCCTTTGCCAGTTTCTGCTGCAGTTTGCGGGCTTCCACCTCATCAAACTGCTCCTGGGCGCGCTCCACCAGCGAAACGATATCGCCCATTCCCAGGATACGGTCGGCCATACGCGAGGGGTAGAACACATCGATGGCATCCATCTTTTCGCCAAGACCGACGAACTTCACCGGCTTGTCCACCACCGAACGGATGGTAAGCGCCGCACCACCGCGGGTATCGCCGTCGAGTTTGGTAAGCACCACTCCGTCATAGTCGAGCCTGTCGTTGAATGCCTTAGCCGTATTCACCGCATCCTGACCGGTCATGGAGTCAACCACAAAGAGGGTCTCATGGGGATTTACCGCCTGCTTGATGGCAGAGATTTCGTTCATCATCTCCTCGTCAATGGCCAGACGGCCGGCAGTATCTATGATTACGGCATTGTAGCCATACTCTTTTGCATGGTTGATTGCCTTTTTGGCAATGCCAACGGGATCTTTGTTATCGTCGAGGGTAAACACCTGAACGCCAATCTGCTCGCCCAGCACCTTCAACTGCTCAATGGCGGCGGGGCGGTAAACATCGCCCGCAACCATCAGCACCTTGCGGCTCTTTTTGGTTTTCAGGTAGTTGGCCAGCTTGGCCGAGAAGGTTGTCTTACCGGAACCCTGCAATCCCGCAATAAGAATCACGGCCGGCGTTCCTTTCAGGTTGATCTCCTGCTGCTCGCCGCCCATCAGCGCAGCCAGTTCATCGTGAACGATCTTCACCATCAACTGGCCGGGAGATACGGCAGTAAGTACCTGCTGCCCAAGGGCTTTCTCCTTAACGGTATCGGTAAATTGCTTGGCAACCTTGTAGCTGACATCGGCATCGAGCAGTGCCTTACGGACATCCTTCAGGGTTTCGGCAACATTGATTTCGGTAATATGGCCCTGACCTTTCAGGGTTTTAAAAGCGCGTTCAAGCTTTTCGCTCAAATTTTCAAACATAGCGGAATCAGGAAATGATTACATTTTTAAAAGAGGTGCAAAAATAATAAAATTTAGCGGATGGAGGCCAACCACTTTATGAGCGAAAAAAGAAATGACCCTTATCAAACCTTACCATCATCCCCCAAATCTCTCCCCCTACCCCCTCGCCTGCAGGTCGGAAATGGCTTTTTCGCTGCCAAAAAGCAGGACGACATCGCCGGTGTTCAGAATTTCGTTGCCGGTAATTATGCCGGTAGAGGTTTCGGAGTGCCTTACCTTTCCGAAATGCGATTTCTCTTCGCCTTTACGCAGGATGGTGATGGGCTGAAGCCTGAAGTTGCCGATAAAATCCACTTCGCCGATTTCCAGTCCGTTATAGATGTGCGGAAGCTGGTATTCGACGATGCGGTAGCCGGGAGCTACGGGGTATGAATCCCTTACGCCGCTGTACACCAGGCGGTAGGCCAGGCGGGTGGCATTATCCTTTTCGGGCTGCAGCACCAGGTCCACGCCGATTGCTTCGATAACGGTCTGGTGGATGCCGCTGATGGCCCGCCCGATAATGTGCCTTACCCCCGCCTTCTTCAGCAGGGCGGTTGTCATCACCGAAGCGCCGAAATCCTCGCCAATGGCCACAATTGCGTAATCGCACTCCCTGAGCGGAAGCATTTTCAGGGCCACTTCATTCGTTGAATCCAGGCATAGGGTCTGGGTAATCACATCTTTAAATATCTCCACCTTCACATCGCTTCCATCCACGCCAATCACTTCGTGCCCCATGGCGGTAAGCTGAATGGCAAGCGCGCTGCCAAAATTCCCAAGTCCGATGATGATAAATTTCATGATTTTATAGATTTAAGTTTTAATGTAAATGAATTGGAGAATGGTTTTTCGCATCAGGTAATCAGCACATTTTCAGCGGGGTAACTATAATGCAGGCTCCTCACTTTTCTGA
>LUZO01000498.1 GCA_001603685.1 Bacteroidales bacterium Bact_23 | reverse complement strand
CAACACGGAGATATTTTATCTGATGAAGGAGGGGATGGGGCTATAAAGTCCCATCTCTGTAGAATTACCTCTGAAACATGCTGATTTTTAGATATAGGCCCCCGCATCATTTATGAATACATAGGTAGATCTTTCTGCCCTCACTTTGAGGCCGCATTTCTCCAAGAGATCGATGATATCCATCCTATTTGACGATCTCAAGGCTCAGTTCGTTCATCTCCGACCTGAACCGAACTTGTTCCGAAATTGGTATATCTGTAGGCTGACATTAACTACAGACGCAAGAGATACAAAGGATTTGAACAATAAAAAACTGAAGACTACAATCCTCCATATTCGGTGTTCCTGTACCTGGGCGGCCAGGTGTCATACCGCGCATATCGAGATGGAAGGATAGAAGGCGGAGATGAGGGATAGGTACGCTAGAGTGGTGGGATTCACTTTAGGCCTGAAAATACCGAAAAATATTTTAGTTAGTAAGACTTCTATCTTTCTTCAAGATGATGACGAAGACGAGCCTTAAGCTTATTTTAGGCCTGCTGATCACAACGGCGCTAGCTTTGCCTATATGTGGTCAGCAGACTGCTGAAGAATGGCTCAACGAAGGCATCGCTCTCGGAATGCAGGGCAACTACACCATGGCTATAGAAGCTTTTGATGAGGCCATCAGACTCGATCCCGAGTATGCGGATGCCTGGTACAGCAAAGGCTTAACACTCTATTACCGAGGTAATTACACCGAAGCCGTTCAGGCTTACGACGAGGCAATAAGACTGGATCCCGAATACGCTTCGGCATGGAACAACAAAGGCTTAGCTCTCGATTACCAGGGAAATTACGACGAATCGATCAAAGCTTACGACGAAGCTATCAGGCTCGATCCTGAGTTTGCCGCTGCCTGGAATAATAAGGGTATTGCTCTCGGGAATCAGGGCAACTATACCGAGGCAACCCGTTGTTTTGATGAGGCCATCCGACTTGATCCCGAGTATGCGGGTGCCTGGTACAACAAAGGCAAAGCTCTATCTGAGCGGGGAAACTACACCGAAGCGATCCAGGCTTATGACGAGGCCATCCGACTCGATCCTGAAGATGCAACGACCTGGTATAACAAAGGGGTCGCTCTTGGGATGCAGGGCAACTATACCGAGGCAACCCGTTGTTTTGATGAGGCCATCCGACTCGATCCCGAGTATGCGGGTGCCTGGTACAACAAAGGCAAAGCTCTATCTGAGAGGGGAAACTACACCGGAGCTATCCTGGCTTATGATGAGGCCATCAGGCTCGATCCTGAGCTTGCCGTAGCCTGGAATAACAAAGGCACGGTTCTCGCGGACCAGGGCAAGTACGATGAGGCAATCCAGGCTTATGATGAGGCCATTCGACTGGATCCCGAGTATGCGGGTGCCTGGTTCGGCAAAGGCAATGCACTCTATAAACAGGGCAATTACCCAAAGGCCATCCAAGCGTACGACGAAGCCATCAGGTTCGATCCCGAGGATGCAATGACCTGGTATAACAAAGGCAATGCTCTCGGGATGCAGGGCAAGCACGATGAAGCCATTCTAGTTTATGACGAAGCCATCGGGCACGATCCTGAGCTTGCCAGGGCCTGGTATGATAGAGGACGGTCTCTCTTTCTATCAGGCAACTTAACCGAGGCCATTCATGTTATGAACGAGACAATTCGGTTGGATCCCAAATTTCGAGATGCTTGGATAATAAAAGGCCTTGCTCTGGCAGAGCAGGGCAATTACGACGAAGCCATCCTAGCTTATGATGAGGCAATCAGGATAGATCCCGAGAATGCCATGGCATGGAATAACAAAGGTAATGCTTTCGGGATGCAGGGCAAGTACGATGAGGCGATCCAGGCCTACGACGAAGCCATCCGGCTCGATCCTGAATTTGCCTATCCTTGGTTTAGCAAAGGCGTTGTTCTAGAATATCTTGGCAAGGTGGCCGAGGCAAACGAAGCTTACGCCAAGGCTGAAGAACTAGGATACTCGACATGAAGACGAATATCACCAGGTTCGAGGTGAGTTTCTCTCATTAGATTATCCCGATTACTGGATAAGCCAATGAGGGATTTGCAGGAACTCTTATCTTACTTCGAGCGATCGGAATTTTTGGTAATAGCGAGCGAAATTCCCCTTAACTCGTCCCCCTTTTGATCTCAGGTTTCGGTCGGATGGTGGTGCCCATCTCTCCCGGATTCAACATCACGGATCTTGTTGTCTGGAGCCGACAAAGGGCCACCGTCAAAAGTATCTACCATCAGAGATGAAGTAATTCCAAGACTCTGTTTTTGAGGTGATGCCCATTGGCGAGCTACAACCAGATGCCTCCTGAGGAGATGCGGCAGCGGGCCGAGGCTGCTCTCGCCAGCCTCGAAAGCTGCGAGATATGCCCCCGGTCCTGCGGCGTAAATCGATTGGAGGGGGAGCTCGGTTACTGCCGCAGCGGCCGGTACGCCCGGGTATCGAGCTTCACCCCCCACTTCGGCGAGGAGCGGCCCCTCGTCGGCTCTCACGGCTCGGGGACGATATTCATGACCGGCTGTAACCTGCGATGCGTCTTTTGCCAGAACTACGATATCAGCCAGCTCGGCGAGGGAAGGGAGGTCTCAGCGACGAAGCTCGCCGAGATGATGGTCTGCCTTGCGG
>LUZO01000497.1 GCA_001603685.1 Bacteroidales bacterium Bact_23 | reverse complement strand
ATGAGAAGATCATCATGATGCGTACACAGTACGGAGCCAAGGGATACGGACTGTTCTGGTTGCTGGTTGAATATCTATTCCTATCAGGAGGGACAGCCCGACGCGATTCTTGTATCCTCTCCATAGCCATCGGTGAAAATTCCCGGACCATCCAGAAGTTCCTCGATGATTGCATAGATAGGTTCAAACTATTTGACTCAGATGGTGAAACCTTTTGGTCGAAGAGGCTCAACCGTGACATTGATCGGATTGTTTCAGTGTCGCAAGCCAATCAAAAGGCTGCATACAAAATGCATGAAAACCGAAGGTCTAGAGCATTACAGCAGCACGATTTAGATGAACCCGAGGAGGAAATTACGAATGACGATGGCATTACGCCCGCACAGCGTTTGCATAGCGATTGCTCTACCATAGATAATACAAGAGAAGATAACAACACATCAGATGATACACAGAACAGCAGAAACACTAATCCAGGGACATCTTCTCAGGCGAAAATAGCCTACGGCCACTTCAATAATGTTCGACTTACTGAAAAGGAGTGTACCGAATCCATTGAGAGGTATGGTCAGGCGATTCATGACGAGGCCGTTGAGTTCTTGTCCTCTTATAAGTGCTCATCCGGGAAAGAGTATGAATCCGATTATGCAGCAATGTGCAGCTGGGCGTATGAAAGGGCACTTGAAAAAGGTTCAAAGCCGAGCTCCGATCAGGCATTTGTTCCAAACCAGGAACCACTTCCCTTTGAATTGGATTTAGAGGCGTCAAAATGACACACGAGCGTTACTTCATCGGCCAGTGTCTATGGGACACTTCAATTCCTATGAATTCCAAATTAACCCCAGATGACTTTAAGAACTCGTATGAGGCGTCAATCTACTC
>LUZO01000496.1 GCA_001603685.1 Bacteroidales bacterium Bact_23 | reverse complement strand
GTACAACACCTTTGATAATTTAATGAAATATCCAAATAAGCCTGAAAAAAGTTCAACCATCTTTTAATCAGAATACTACAAACCTCAGCAGATCCCTCCTTCGTCTGGATGACGAGGTAAATGATTGTTAATGGAGCGAAATCACGAAGGCTGAAGAACCGCCTTCGTGATTTCATGTGTTTTTCTTCCTGATTTTGACACCTTGTTTTTGATAAAATTCCAACATATTTTGAACCTGGAACTTATATTTTCTCAGACACCTTTTTGGGCGTCGCGGTGTCAAAGCCAGGAGAGGTTAATATTTAAGGATCTCCCTGACCATAACCTGCTTATTGATAGTAGTCCGTATAAAACAGATGCCGGCCGGGGAACTGCTTATATCGAGTTTGAGATTGCCGGGTCCGGGTTCAGAATAAATACCATCTCCCGGATTCGGCCATATCATAATTACTGGCATCTTGTTTTCTGCAACGCCCTGTGGAATGCTATAGATGAATTGATTCAGCTGTCCGTTTACCCACTCATTATTTTTCCACCTCCGTAATAGCATCTGGGTCAGCTTCTGGTTTTCATCATAAGTATAATTTTCAATTTCCGAATATATCCAGGCCGAATCTACCCACCATGAAGTACTAGTGGTAAGCAGTATTGATGAATCGTTGAATTCCCAGGTTTGTTTATAGTTATTAACCCAGTTGTCTGCTTTCCGGAATTGTCTGATATACTCAGTGTTATTGCCGTTTTCATCATACGAATAAGTACACCGTCGGATAGGCAACCAGGTACTGCCGTTCCACGAGTGAGACGTATCCTCTATCAGACGGTCCTGGTCATCATACAGGTAGAATGTTCTGTCAGTTTCCAGCCATCCGTTTCCATCCCAACTATAATGATGGTATTCGGTGCGGTTTTTTTTTCATCATACAGATAGCTGTTTTTGACGCTATACTCCCAAACCTGGCCATTATCCTTCGTTTTAAAAGCAATAGTTTCGACCAGATTGTCCGAATCGTCATACGAATGGGTTATCTTGAACTTCATTACCAGTGTGCCGGAAGCATCACTATAAATGTAGTCTAGGTCTTCGGTCATATTCTGATGGTCATCGTAGGTATATTTATGTCCGTAATCTGGATTCCAGAAATGCCCTGCCCATATAAATTTGTCCCATTTCAGTATATTCCCGTAAATATCGTAAATGTAACTTAATTTTTTATGGTTAACCCATTTGCCATTTTCCCAGGACCGCCAGGTGTTATCCTTAAGCCGGTTATCCTCATAATAGGAATATTGCTCGATTGAATCGTTGAGCCACTGTTGATTTTTAAAATACTGAGAGGTGGCCTTCGTTAAGTTTTTGTTCTCGTCGTAGGTATAGATGTATCTTTTGTTGTTAACCCAGGTATTGTTACTCCACCAGGAGATAAGCAGTTCGCTGAGCAGGTTCTCACCATTGGCTGAATGACCGGCAGATTCACCTTTTTGCGCGAATGAAAAGGGGAAAACGCAAAATAAGAAAGAGAAAAAGAAGATAAATTTTTTCATGATTTTAAATTTTAAGAGCCACAAACAACACTGATAATTACGGATGATATTCCCTTTGCAGGGTTAATACTTAATGATTTCCCTAACCATACCTGTTCATTGACAGTAGCCCGGATAAAATAGATGCCCGCCGGGGAACTGCTTATATCGAGTTTGAGATTGCCGGGTCCGGGTTCAGAATAAAAGGTTTTGAGGACTTTTCCGCTCATATCCAGAACTTCAAACTTTACCCTGCCGGGTTTAATTTGATTAAACGGTAACTGTAAATTGAAAATACCATCTCCCGGATTCGGCCATATCATAATTACTGGCATCTTGTTTTCTGCAAAGCCTAGCGGATTGAGATAAGTGAACTGTTCCAGCCGTTCGTTTACCCACTCATTATTTTTCCAGGACTGGTGTAGAGTCCGGATCAGGTTCTGACGGTCATCATAGGTGTTTTTTTTGATATAGGCATTTACCCAATCTGAATCTTTCCCTTTATATTCAGTCTCTGTAAGCATATTCGATAACCCGTCGAATTCCCGGGTATATCTCTTGTCATTCAACCAGCCAGACCCACCCCAGTTTTGAGTGACAAACTCCGTTTCATTACCCTTTTCATCATACCAATGTTTGCGTAGCCTTCTGTTTTCCCATGTATTGTTATCATACAGCTGCCAGATTTCCTGCATTAGCCGGTTCTGGCTATTATACTGGTAGAATTCTCTGCTACGGTCATTCCATTTGCTATTGTACCAGAACCAAACATCGTTTTCAATAAGGTTGTTGTTTTCATCATACAGAAAGCTCTGTTTCTGGTTATACTCCCAATCGGTGCCATTATCGCTTAGTAAAAAATAAGATTCGGTCATGTTATTTGAAGAGTCATAGATATATACAAATTTGTATTTAGGGATTATTGCCGAATACAAAGAGGAATAATTTTTTATGACAAACTCGATTAAATTTTGCCGTTCATCGTAAGTATATACCGTTTGACTTACATATACCAGATCAGGTTGATTTGGCTTCCGGTTATATGTACTCTCTGTAAGAATATTTCCATAAACATCGTAGGTGTACACATCTTTTTTCAAGGTTTCGCATTGGTCGTTGCGCCATTCCTGGAAAAGATGCTCTGAAATCCGGTTGTTCGGGTTATACGAATATAACTCCCGTTCATCGTTTTCCCAATCTGGCTCATCCCAATGCTGGTGGGTGAGACTCGTCCTGTTGTTGTCCCTATCGTATGTATAAGTAATTCTTTTGACATCGAGCCAGTCGCCGAAATACCACCAGGAAAAAAGCCATTCGCTAAGCAGGCTCTCACCATTGGCTGAATGGCCGGCAGATTCACCCTCCTGCGCGAATGAAAAGGGGAAAACGTAAAATAAAAAACAGAAAATGAGAATAATTTTTTTCATGACATTCAATTTAAAGGTACGCTGATAACACAGTTGATTATGGATAATGATCCGTTTGCAGTATTTGTACCTTAGTCCGCCACGGCGGATTATCTATCCTTCTCCCATAAGTGCGGGCAGGGCTTGCGGTTTTTTTTTCTCTCTAATTTGGAAATTCATGTAAAAACAATGGCTTTCTTCCCCGGTTTCATGCCTATCTCGTCAGTATGTTTAAGCCCCTGGCCGTTTTTAGTGCTAGTATAACTGCAATTCGGATTTTAACCTTGCGAAATATAAGGAATATATTTGGTTTTTGCAAATATAAAGGCTGGATTGTTTTGAGAAAAAATATATTCTGAAAGTTGAATAT
>LUZO01000495.1 GCA_001603685.1 Bacteroidales bacterium Bact_23 | reverse complement strand
ACCCTCAGCTTGGGAAGCTGATGCTCTACCGACTGAGCTACTTCCGCTTGAAAGTATGATGCAAAAATAAAAAATATTTCCCGAAAATAGGACAAAATCGCTTGAAAATATTAAACAAGCCGTTGGAATACAGGTGCCATATTTTTCACTACTTTTAGCGCTAAAATCAATAAACAGCCGTTATGAGCAAAAAGCCGCATCTGAGTTTTTGGCAGATCTGGAACATGAGCTTCGGATTTCTGGGGATACAGTTTGGATTTGCACTTCAAAATGCCAATGTCAGCAGGATCTTTGAAACGCTGGGAGCCGAAATAGACAAAATCCCCATTCTCTGGATTGCCGCCCCCGTTACCGGGCTGATTATGCAGCCGATAATCGGCCACATGAGCGACAACACCTGGAACCGCTGGGGCAGAAGGCGCCCCTATTTTATGGTTGGAGCCATTCTGGCATCGCTGGCGCTGGTCATCATGCCCAACTCCCCCACCCTCTGGGTCGCAGCCGGTATGCTCTGGATCATGGACGGTTCCATCAACATCTCCATGGAACCGTTCAGGGCATTTGTCGGCGATATGCTCCCTTCCGAGCAGCGTACCAGCGGGTTTGCCATGCAGAGTTTCTTTATCGGAACCGGTGCCGTGGTCGCCTCCGCCCTGCCCTATATCCTTACCAACTGGTTTGGCATCTCAAATACCGCTCCCGAAGGGAAAATCCCGCCGTCGGTACAGTATTCATTTTATCTCGGGGCACTGGCATTTTTCTCGGCTGTATTGTGGACGGTTGTTAAAACCAAAGAGTATTCGCCTGAAGAGCTGAAAGCGCACGCCGAAGCCGAAGGCCTGCCGGTTATGGAAGAAGGCGGCGATGAAATTACCGAACCCGAAAAGGTGAGCCGCGTATTTCTGAACCGCAGCTTTATCTGGATAACCATTGGCCTCATCCTTTCGTACATTATTTTCCACTTCGGTTTTCATCCCGAGCTCTATATCTTTTCCGGAGGCCTGGGAGTTTACGGCATCATGATGCTGATTTCCGGGATGTTTATCCGCCAGGGAAAGCTGAAAAACGGCGTTGCCATTGTGATGCACGACCTGTATCGTATGCCGAAAACTATGTCACAGCTTGCAGTGGTGCAGTTTTTCTCCTGGTTTGCGCTTTTCGCAATGTGGATTTACACCACAGCTGCCGTAACCAAGCACATATACGGAACCACCGATACCACCTCCGAGCTCTTCAACCGCGGCGCCGACTGGGTGGGTGTTTGCTTTGCCGTTTACAACGGTTTTGCGGCTGTGGTCGCATTTCTGCTGCCGGTAATCGCCAAACGAACCTCACGAAAATTTACCCACATGATTGCGCTGATTGCCGGAGGAGCAGGACTGATTTCGATATTCTTTATAAAAGACCCCGTGCTTCTGCTGGTTTCCATGCTTGGAATCGGCTTTGCCTGGGCCAGCATCCTCTCCATGCCTTATGCCATTCTGGCCGGCGCACTACCATCCAACAAAATGGGCACCTATATGGGCATCTTCAACTTCTTTATTGTGATACCGCAAATTCTGGCAGCCAGTATTCTGGGCTTTTTCACCCGCGACCTGTTCGGCGGTGAGGCCGTTTATGCACTGGTGCTGGGCGGCGTGAGTATGTTTATTGCTGCTGTAACTGTAATGTTTGTAACCGACGAGCACTGATTTATGAGATTTGAACGATCAGGCGGCATATTGCTGCACCCCACATCGCTGCCCAGCGAATTCGGCATCGGTACCTTCGGCGACGAGGCATACCGGTTTGTGGATTTCCTCGAAAGGGCCGGACTGACTCTGTGGCAGGTACTTCCACTTGGCCCCACCGGACCGGGCGATTCGCCCTATCAGAGCTATTCGGCATTTGCACTGAATCCGGTCTTCATCGATTTACCGTACCTTGTTGAGAAAGGCTACATCCGAAAAGGCGACATTGCCGAAGCGGCCGCTCCCAACACCGGAAAAGTCGATTATGCATTTGTAAACAGTTCGCGAAATCAGATCTTTGAGAAGGCTTATGCAGGTTTTTGTGCTTCCGCAGAAGAAAAAGCCCGCCGGGCTTTCAGCGAGTACAAACAGAAGCAAAGCTACTGGCTCGACGATTACGCGCTGTTTATGGCAATAAAAGAGAGCCTTGACGGGATTCCGTGGTTCGACTGGCCCGACGACATTCGCCTGCGCCGGCCTGCGGCAATGGATAAATATGCCGCTGAACAGGAGGAGCGCATCAACTACCATAAATTTCTGCAGTTTGTTGCCGCCTGCCGCTGGGATGCACTGAAAGCATACGCCAACAGCAAAGAGATAAAAATCATCGGCGATATCCCGCTCTATGTTTCGTCCGACAGCAGCGATGCATGGGCAAATCCGGAGATTTTCATGCTCGACGAAGAGCTTATTCCTGAGATGGTTGCCGGTGTCCCGCCCGACTTTTTCAGCGAAACGGGACAACTGTGGGGCAATGTGTTGTTCAGATGGGAGTACCTTAAGCAGACCGGTTTTGAGTGGTGGGTCAGGCGCGTTGAGCATAACCTGGAGCTGGCCGATATCATCAGAATTGACCATTTCAGAGGGCTGGTGGCTTTCTGGGCGGTGCCTTTCGGTGCGGAAACCGCCATTGACGGGCAATGGATCGAAGCCCCCGCCGCCGAACTTTTTGAAACGCTGCATGAAAGGCTTGGCGAGGTTCCGGTCATCGCCGAAGACCTAGGCGTAATCACACCCGATGTGGAAGAGATCAGAGACCGCTTTGACCTGCCGGGAATGAAAATCCTGCAGTTTGGCTTCGATAAGGCAGCCGCCAATCCATTTCTGCCCCATTTTTACAATGCCAATTCGGTGGTTTACACCGGCACCCACGACAACGATACCGTTGTGGGCTGGTACAACGGGCTGGATGATGAGGATAAACTGAAATACCATCAGTACACGGGAAATGCCGGCGCCGATGTCCACATGCAGATGATCAGGCTGGCCTGGGCTTCGGTATCCGATATGGCGATAATTCCGCTTCAGGATCTGCTCGGACTGGATACGGAAGCCAGAATGAACATACCCGGCACCCTTGCCGGAAACTGGCAGTGGCGCTATCTCGACGGGCAGTTACTTAGTGAATACGAAGCTATTTTCAGGAACCTGAACAGGCTCTTCAACCGCTCATGCCGCCCGGAAGAAACGGAGAACGGGGCAACCGAAAAACAGCCTTCGGAAAGCGGGAATAACGGGGAATAATACGAATTGTATTTACAAAATAGTTTGGACTATTTTGTAAATTACAATCGTTAATGCCGATGGTTAAAATATTTAGACCAATTGAGC
>LUZO01000494.1 GCA_001603685.1 Bacteroidales bacterium Bact_23 | reverse complement strand
ATTACTAAGTAGATGATGACATCAATAGCTAGAAGCTAAAGCTACGCCTTGATATCGGAATTTTATTATTAACCTTTATATTATATTAAAATGATGAACGACATGAATAGGATGATCAGAATTGGCGTTTTTTATGATGGCAATTATTTTCTTCATGTAAGTAACTACTACTACTACGAACACGAACGCAATGCAAGGATAAGCATTGAGGGATTGCATAACTTCATCCGCAATCGTGTTGCGAAAGAAGAAGGAATTGACGCCAGATTATGCCACATTGTTGACGCACACTATTTCCGGGGTAGATTGAGTGCATACGAAGCACAAAGCACCGATAACAAACTTTATGCTGAAAGGATATTCGACGATATCCTGATGGGAGAAAAGGTTGTTACACACTACCTGCCATTGCGCATGCGCGGTGGAAAACGTGAGGAGAAGGGAATTGACATCTGGCTCGCACTCGAAGCCTATGAACTTTCCGTTTTCAAGAAATTTGATGTACTGGTTCTTATTGCATCCGACGGTGATTATGTTCCGCTGGCCCGCAAACTCAACACTCTGGGTGTCAGGGTTATGTTGCTTAGCTGGGACTTCAGGTACATTGATATGAACGGTCGTGAAAGCGTTACCCGCACTTCGCAGGAACTCCTCGAAGAGGTAACCTATCCTGTTGCCATGCACGAACTGATTGACAACAGGCTGAACAAAAACGACCCCAACATTTCAAACCTGTTTGAAAGGCAGGACGATAACCGTACAAAATACATCAACAAACCGGTTCCGGAGGGAGTTCAGCGCAGCCGCACCCTGAATATGAAGAGCGGCTACGGATTTATCGCATTCCCGCCCAACAATCTCTTCTTCCATTTTGAAGATGTGATTGACGGAAGCTTCAACGACATTCTTGACGGCGATCTGGTTGAATTTGAAATCCGCCGCAATGAGCGGGGCGAAGAGGTAGCCTACAATGTCAGGAAGATCGAACCCGGACTGGAATAGGAATTATTCCGATGAACGAACAGCCGGCCTGTAAAGCCGGCTTTTTTTATAATTTATAGTATGCGGAAATAATCAGCGCATCGCTGAATTGTCCATAGCCCCAGAATCGCCACACATCGCCGGTAACCCGGTTTTTGCGAATCGAAAAAAGCGAGTTGTCGGTTCGGATGTTGATGCGCAGCAAGTCGTTGATCCGTACCGAAAGACCGCCGGCAAAACAGAGGTTGTGACCCCTGAAAGGAGATCCGATGGTGGGATAGCCATTGAACTTCTCGCGGTGGTGCAGCAGAAAATTCATCGCCAGACCGGCTTCAAACCCGAACATCTCACTGTACTGATAACGATACAGGAAAGGCAACTCCACATATCCCAGCTGCATAATGTAGGCATCGAACTTGTCCCTTTTCGGATCGGGATTTTCGCGGCTCCCCTTCTGAATATAGCCGATTTCCATCTGGATTTCCGACTTAACACCGGTGGCAAGGCTTACCCATCCTCCCGGATTGATGCCCGCCTTGTTGTATCCCGAATAGGTATCACCGGCCACCTGGCTGCCAACCAGCCCGGCCTTCACTCCGCCCCTGAACTGCTGGGCATGAACGGATACGGAAATTATCAGAAAAGAAAAAAGGAGTATGTGATGTGGCTTCATTTCCCAAAATTACAACTTCCCTGCAATTCCGGCAAAAAAACCTGAAATATTCTTATGGCTGATATCCGGCAGGAGCGCCTTTGGCATCGGTTACCTCGCCGAACCAGATTACGGCAAATCCTTTGTACACGCCAACCCCCATTGCTTTCCAGGCGGCAGTATCCCATTTTCCGCGGTTCACAATCAGGTCGTGATGGCCGCGGCTGCTTTTCCAGCCGTCAAGGGCAGCCTCAATAAAATCCGATGCCACAGCATAATCTTCATCCGAGAAGAATGCTATCTCATATCCGTCGCCGGGATAGCCGGTAAGCTCACGGGGCTTGTCCCACATACACGAAGCCTGGCGGTGGTCGTTGGTATAACAGCAAGAGCTCCAGCGCGGATTGGCCGACCAGCTGTGGAGGTTGCAATTGCTTCCATAACGGTAATTCTCCGACAGGTCAATCACATGCAAACGCGCTACCAGCGACAGCGATGCCGAAACGGGAATGGGATCCAGTTTGTTTTTCTTACGATAATTGTTTACGGCGGAAATAAGTTCATTTTCAGCATCATTCAACCGGAAAGACGGCGCTTCCGCCATATCGGACCATAAATCGGCCGGCCCGCTCTGGCTGTAGCCGGAAAAACTCAGAAAGCACACGAGAAAAAAAATCATCAGCCTCATGGGTGTAATCAGTTTAGTCAGATAAATAACGCATCTATTCACGGTTTCTTATGTATGATTTCCATTCCGGTGAAAACAAAACGGCAAAAGACCAGTGTCAAATACCGGGCCAGGGCAGGATAAAGGCAGGGAATTTCTACTTTTTAAAAAGAATTGCAGCTCCCTTTCTGCCTCTTTATCCGGTACATTGAAAAAACCAGTAAATTTGGCAATCCGGCACATTCCCGTTTTCCGTCCGGCTGCTTCTGTTAAATAATCCTTTTTTCAATGGAAAGTAACCCGTTTAAGATTCTTTTGATTGATGATGAGGCGGATGTGCTTGAATTCCTGAGCTACAACCTGAAGAAGGAGGGTTATGAGATCCTGAAGGCCGGAAGCGGCCGCGAAGGATTGAAGCTGGCACGCCGCCAAAAGCCCCATCTGATCATTATGGATGTGATGATGCCAGGAATGGACGGTTTCGCCGTATGCCGCGAAATCAGGCAACTGCCCGGAATGGACGACACCATCGTGGTTTTTCTTACGGCCCGCGGCGAAGACTATTCGCAGATCGAGGGCTTTGATGCCGGCGCCGATGATTACCTTACAAAGCCAATCAAACCCCGGGTATTAACCAGCAGGGTAAAGGCGCTGCTGCGAAGACACCGTACACAGATGCTGCCGGAGCAGCAGTTGGAACTGCCCGATCTGACCATCGACCGCGAAAGATATGTCGTCGTCAGGGATGGGAAGGAGATAATCCTGCCCCGAAAGGAGTTTGAACTGCTCTATCTGCTCACTTCACGCCCGAACAAGGTCTTTTCCAGGGAGGAGATCTTTGCCAATGTCTGGGGCAGCGATGTAATCGTAGGCGATCGCACCATTGATGTGCATGTACGAAAAATCCGTGAAAAAACCGGCCTCGAAAACATCAGAACCGTAAAAGGGGTCGGCTATAAATTCGAAACCTGAATACTTAAACATATGGCCATCGATTTCTCAAACCCTCGCAAACTGGCGCTCATAAATGCCCTGACCATCACCGTGATTTATACGGTGGTGGGCCTGGTTCTGATTTTTATCGCCCGAAGCACCCTCAGTTTACCGGTTTTCGGTGCAGGAGGAGCTGTCATCTTTTTTGTATCGTATTTTCTTTTCAGCTATACGCTCGAAAAGTTCATCTATGGCAAAATCAGGCTGATTTATAAAAACATCAAAAGCTGGAAAACCGCCGACAAGGAGGATAAACTCCGCTCCATCAAGGGGAAAAGCATAGAGGATGTGTATCAGGAGGTCACCGAGTGGGGCGAGACCAAAAGCCGGGAGGTGGAGGAGCTGAAGCGGATGGCGGCATATCGCCGCAAGTTCCTCGGCAATGTATCGCACGAGCTGAAAACGCCCATCTTCAACATTCAGGGTTATGTTCTTACCCTTCTCGACGGCGGACTGGAAGACCCCTCCATCAACAAAGAGTACCTGCTGCGAACCGAGAAAAACATCAACCGCATGATTGCCATTGTTGAGGATCTGGAAACCATATCGCAGCTCGAGGCCAGCGAACTGCAGCTAAAGCTGAAGAAAACCGATATCCTCGCCCTTACCCATGAGGTGATGGAGATGCTTGAAATAAAGGCGGCAAAGAAGAACAACGCCATCATCCTCGGCGGAAACTACGACCGCCCCATCTTCGTGATGGCCGATAAGGAGAGGCTGCGCCAGGTGCTTATCAACCTGATTGACAATGCCGTGAAATACGGCAACCGTGAAAAGGGAGTGACCAAAATCAGCTTCTTCGATATGGACGAGAATATTCTGGTGGAGGTAACCGATAACGGCGGCGGCATTGAACAGGCCGAGCTGAGCCGGGTGTTTGAAAGGTTTTACCGCACCGAAGAGGGCCGCGCCCGCGAACAGGATGGTTCCGGCCTGGGGCTTGCCATTGTGAAGCACATTGTTGAAGCCCACGACCAATCCATTCACGCCAGAAGTACCCCAGGTATCGGCACCACCTTTGCCTTTACCATGAAGAAAGCGTAGGCCGGATTGAATGAGTTATACTAATTCCTGCGTTCGGTAGTAAATACAACCAGTTTCTCCAGCGCCTCACGCGCGGGGCTTTCCTCAAACTGATGCAGAATATCCAGCGCCTGCTGGCGGTATTCCATCATCCGTTTTTCGGCATAGCTGAGGCCGCCGGCATCGCTCACCTGCCTGATAAGCGCCTGCATTTTGGCGGCATCATCGCCCTGATTTTTTACCACATTGATGATTTTTCGCTTTTCCGCCCAACTACTGTTGTTGAGCAGGTAGATCAGCGGCAGGGTCATCTTTTTCTCCTTGATGTCGATGGCGCTGGGTTTGCCGGTATCAAGCCCCTTGCCGTAATCGAACAGATCGTCCTTTATCTGAAAGGCAATTCCGGTCAGCTCGCCGAAAAGGTGCAGTTTTTTCACGATAGCTTCATCCGCGCCGGTTGAAGCGGCACCGC
This sequence comes from Bacteroidales bacterium Bact_23, assembly GCA_001603685.1. Taxonomy (GTDB): domain Bacteria; phylum Bacteroidota; class Bacteroidia; order Bacteroidales; family Lentimicrobiaceae; genus Lentimicrobium. The sequence continues at coordinate 1,999 of LUZO01000494.1, read as the reverse complement.
AGGCACAGCAGGAAGCAATCAGCGAAGCCGTTTTCTTGCGGATAATCTCAAAATAAACCTCTTCGCTGATATCAAGCCGGCGGGCTTTCTCAATCTGCAACAGCTCACCCTCACTCATCTCGCGGGTGGCATCCGAAACGATACGCAGAAGTTCGAAATCGTCATGATCGAGTGAGAGCAGCAATCCTTTCGATAACAAATAATCGCCCACCAGCACCGCAATCTTGTTTTTCCACAGAGCATTGAGCGAGAAGATGCCGCGCCGCTCATTGGAGTCGTCAACCACATCGTCGTGAATCAGTGTGGCTGTATGCAGCAGTTCAATCAGCGAGGCAGCCCGGTGTGTGGCATCGTTCACCGTTCCGCTCAGCTCAGCGGAGAGAAACACAAACAACGGTCTGATCTGCTTCCCCTTACGCTTCAGCATATAGGTGGTTATCCGGTTCAGCAGGGGCGTACTGCTCTGCATCGACGCCCTGAAACGCTTCTCAAACTCGGCAATGTGGCTTTCAACAGGTGCCTTTATCTCATTCAGCAACGACTTCATAAATGGTGGTGCGGTATCGTTATTACAAAGATATTCTAATTCGTGTGTTAATAAAATGGAATGCGGAAAAAATGTTGGGGCCGGAGGTCAGATCCGCCGCGGCGGACAGAAGTCAGGGGTCAGAGGCCGTATTCCTCCGATGCCTTCGGGAGCCTCAGGCATCGGAGGAACGAAGTAAGAGGTAGGAGGTATGAATGGATTAGTGAATAATGAACAATGAATAATGAACAATGGGAGTTCATCCGCCGCGGCGGAGCGCCGTCAGGCGCTGCAAATGCCGACGCCAAAGGCGGAGGCTGCAAATCCTCAAATGCACCGCCAGGTGCTTCATCCGCCGCGGCGGAGTGCCGTCAGGCACTTCAAATTTTCAAATCCTTCTCCACTTTTCCAAAAAATCCCTATATTCGTATCATGCTAAATTATCCTGTAAAGATATTGGTTGCATTTGCCGAAACCTTCTCGGGCAATGTAGAGCTTCATGAATGGTTGCTTCGCAATGGGTATGCCGAGCTTGCTGCGCTTTCGAGCGCCATACGCGGCAGCGAAGAGGCGTTTAAGTGGCTGATGATGAACGGATACCCGGAACTGGCAGCCTTAGATGCAGCCATCGACGAAAATCAAAGAGCCTATGACTGGTTAAATCATCACAAGCATTTTTTCTTAGCCGTACTTGCAGATGCGTGCAATAATAAGCCCGATGCCATTGCCTGGCTTACAAAAAATGATTTACAGATTTTTTTAATGATTGCCACAAAAATCAGATTTTTCAGAGACAATCAGACATTTGATTATCATAAAATTCATTTTTGAATAGTTCGTCTAAACAAAAATCCCAGCTCCGGAAAGAGTGGTTTTTTTCAGATATTGACATAACTCTGTCTCCTGACTTTGACACCGGGACACCCCGGGTAAATATAAGTTCCAGACTTTAAATAAGTTGGAAATTTTTTAAAAACATAGTATCAAAGCCAGGAAGAAAGACATAAGAAATTATGAAGGCGGTTCTTCAGCCTTCGTAAGTTCTCTCTATTATCGACCAAATAACATGTCATCCCAACGAAGGAGGGATCTGTTGAGGTTTTCAATACTCTGATTTAGAGATTTATGTTCTATTTATCCTTCAAACGATAATGCCGCTCCTACGGAGCTTGGTTTTCATGCGGGTGCTTCCTTTCTACCATAATATCGCTCCTACGGAGCTGAATTTTCTAACGCATATTTCTTTCAAAATCCGATCCGCCGCGGCGGACTAAAATCCGCAATCCGAAATTTGACAAGTCCCGGAGGGACGTCATTATGGTAGTATCATGCAATAACAAAAATCCACAAGTCCCGTAGGGACGACATTATCGTCCGCAGATAAACAAAAATCCCCGCTCCGGAAAGAGTGGGGATTTTTTATCAGATAGTGACTTAACTCTGTCTATCTTATACCGATTGTAAATACAATTC
>LUZO01000493.1 GCA_001603685.1 Bacteroidales bacterium Bact_23 | reverse complement strand
GGCATATTATGCCTGTAGGATTATTTCTATAAATTCCGTTAAAATGAAAAAACTAATTCTCTTTACTCTGTTGCTAATCAACAGTATGCCAGATATTTCAGCACAAGTCTGGCCACGTGTTTACATTAATCCATCTGACAATACTAACCCCTTTTGTGCTTTTGAAACCTATGATGACGGAATTGCGATTCTTGCATGCCATTCTAATGGATCTGCATTAACAGCCGGTTGGGTTATCAAAACGGACATAAATGGAGAAATTCTTTGGGAACGATCATTAGGAAGCAGAACTGATTATTATTCCTGGTTCAATATGATGCAGGTTACACGGGATTCCGGCCTAATTATAGCCTTATCTACGCGTTATGCTGATTTATATCCTCATGGTATTTACGCGGACGCTGCATTTATGAAACTAAATGCCTGCGGAGAATTAGACTGGTGTAAGATTATCAATGAACCCAGAATTGACAACTTCGGAGCCGATGTGGTTGAGACCAATGATGGATATGTGGGTATGTACAACAATTATCATCCGGGTGGTGGCCCACCCTACAGCACCGATAACCCGAACTCCCTGGTTAAGTTTGACAAGAAAGGTCAGGTACTATGGAAGTTGAATTATGATGATCCCTTGCTGGTAATTGAAAACTGGTTTGATATTCTCCTTTTGAGAGACAGTACATTTCTTATCACGGGTCTTGGAAAATATTACGATAGTACATTGATGCGAGCGTTTGAAAAACCCCTGAAAATCAATATTGATATGGAGGGCAATATTCTTGACTATTCAATTCTTTATAAAAGCATAGATTCTATTAGTGGCGCCCAAGATTTCTTTACAATTGAGTCAAAAGATGGACGTTTGTATTCATCCGGAGTTACTCGGCCATTACAAAAAACTCTGAGAAAACAATCTTTATTCGAGGCAAACCCTCAATTTTTCCCTCTAAGTGATTCTTTAAGTTATGCATGGTCCCTTAGCTGGATGCAGGATAGCACCATTGTCATAGCCGGTACAATGGAAAAACCAACCCCATGGTTTGACACTAGGGTTGAAGTTCAGATTGTTGATACCATGGGTAACATCCTTCATAGCAGGCGGTTGTTGGACAACTATAGAGGGCCTTACTATTTTGTTTCAACCACACGAGACAATAAAATTCTTGCCACCGGCAGCGCCGGACATAACCCGTATGGCCCAATGTTAAACACAATGCTTTTCAAACTCACCCCTACCCTAGAGGATGATGTTTATGACCCCACCCCGCGGGTATATGATTACGCCTGCCCAGGTGGCGTAATACCGCACGATACCATAGGCATGGAGCAATGCGATATTGTGGTAAGCGCCGCCCACCTTGCCACCCTGCCCGATGTAGCGGTAATGGAGGTTTTCCCAAATCCGGTAAGCGGTGTGTTTTATGTGCGCCTGCCGGAGTTTATTGCCATCCGCAACAACAACAAAGGCTTAAATACCGCCCTTTACCAAAGCAACTACCAGCAACAAAGCATTCTACAGGTATTTGACCTGAACGGAAGATTTGTTACCGAACAAAAACTCACTCAGGGGCAGCTAGTTGCGGAATTCAATGCTTCGCACTGGCCACCGGGAATGTATTTGCTAAGGTTAGTTTATAAAAACAACACTGTAGGCAGCGCAAAGGTGGTGAAGTGAAACCGGAAATAGCATCAATCCTGCTCCGGCTAAACTATGGCAGGGTGTTGGGCTAAAGCCCGTGGATATGAATCGCATGGCCTTGCCGGCGGGATGCTATTCCGGGTCATGAGCCGCATGGCCACACCATATGGAGTTTGCGCCGGAGTGATGAACTGCCCAGCCTCTAACCCAGGGTTTTATTTTTCGCACCTCTTTTTCCTGCTTTGTGCTGTTACCGGATCCCTGAAATTTCTTTTTATGACGAATTCAAGACATCAAAAATACATTGACATTCAGCAGCTAACGAATGATTATTCAGAATCGTTAAAAAAAGTCCGCCGAAAACGGAATAAATATTGTAACTTGCGGGTAGTTTAATCTTATAACTAATTCACTAACTTCAAATCAAACACTTATGAGCAAATTTGATGAAGCTGTTGAAAAATATGCAGCAGAAGCCAAAAGACTGAACCTTAACATCCCTCAGGATTTTCTGATTAAAGTAGCCAAAGGGCTGGGACCTTCAATCTACAATGCCGACTCTGAACTCATTTCCTCATCAGATCCGGAAGAGCTGAAAAGGGTTAAGGAAAGATATCTGATTGGCAAACTAGGACTGGAAGACAGCCCGAAGCTGGATGCTGCCATTGCAGAAGTTGTTGAACAGCTGGGAAGCTCGAACCGGAACAAATACAGGGCACTGTTCTATGCTCTGCTGGCCATAAAATTCAAAAAACAGGCTATTTACGGTTAATTAATTGGAGCTTAACTTGTAAGATGCATCTTTTGTTTTCGTGAAGATTGCATCCTTTTTCAAAAAAAAGAGAGGTGGAGCTATCAAATCCGCCTCTTTTTTGTTTAATACCTTGAATCTTATTAATAATCTCAATAAAAACTACAAAATGAATATTTCCGATTTATTGCAAGGACCTCTCGGTGGAAGCATTATGAAAAGCGTTGCCGGGCAATTTGGTTTAAACGAAAAGCAGGCAGGTGATGCCATTGGAGCCGCATTACCTCAGATTTTGGGCGGGCTTGAGAAGAATGCTAAAACCAAAGATGGTGCCGAAAGTTTGAATAAAGCATTAGAGTCAAAGCACGACGGCAGTCTGCTTGACAGCCTTGGAGGTCTGTTGGGTGGTGGAAATATGGATTCACTGCTAAAAGACGGAAAAGGAATTCTCGGACACATTTTCGGAAATGATGTTGGAAAGGTACAGTCGGATGTGGCTAAGAAATCGGGCATCAGTCTGGAAAAAGCCGGTTCCATTCTTATGCTGCTGGCTCCCATCGCCATGGCGCTGTTGGGCAAGCAGAAAAAAACGCAAAAAGCCGATGCCGGCGGCCTGGGTGGATTGTTAGGCGGTTTGCTGGGCGGTTTGGCCGGCGGTAGCTCATCGAAATCGTCAGGCGGAGATGTACTTGGCAGCATCCTCGGAAACCTGATTAAATAATAGAACTCCCACTGTAGCCTTAACGAAGCGGCAAACCTGAATCATTGACTTTCAGGTTCCGGCTTAAACAGGGAAGGAAGCAAAAAGCCCGAAGTTGACACAACTCCGGGCTTTTTCCATTCCGAAGAATCACTTGATTTTATACCGATTGGAAAAATATAACAGACCAATTATCGCTTTGCTCAATTGGTC
>LUZO01000492.1 GCA_001603685.1 Bacteroidales bacterium Bact_23 | reverse complement strand
AACAATACATCAACAGGGTTATACCATATTATAATAGTACAAGTTGCCTTTCCGGGTTTTCCGGATAACGGGCCGTTTAAAATTGTATGCGGTATTACTTTTGATTTACGGTTCAAAAAATTAATTGCACAGAGAACATATGGTTCAAAACTCACAAGGAAGCCACATCCGGTTAGTTGCCGATATCGGGAATACCAGAGCCAAGGTGGCTGTTTTTGAGGGAGACCAGATGGTTCTGCTGGAATCGTTTGCCGATCCGACACCTGAGTTGTTTAACTCGCCCGGACTTGCGGTTTATCAGCCCCGGGCAGCCATTATAAGTTCTGTAGCCGGCGATGCTTCGGCCTATATGCAGATGCTTCCGGAGTGTCGGTGGATTAACCTGAGTCATGACACTCCGCTGCCGTTTACCATTCAGTACGACACCCCCGAAACACTGGGGCGCGACAGAATTGCCGGCGTTGCCGGTGCATGGCATCTCTTTCAGGGCTCGGATCTGCTGGTGATTGATGCCGGGACTGCCATCACTTACGACTTTATCAGTAAAGAGGGTGTGTATAAAGGCGGAGCCATATCACCGGGCATAACCATACGCTTCAGGGCACTGAATACTTTTACCAGCCGGCTGCCGTTATTAAATCCTGCAGAAATCAGTTTTCTGACCGGAAAAACAACTGATGAATCGATTTTGTCAGGTGTTATGAATGGTGCAAAAGCCGAAATAGATGGTATTATTGAGGAATATAAGGCCATTTATCCGGAATTGAAGATTATTATTACCGGTGGTGATATGTTTTATTTTGAAAAAAAGCTTAAAAATAACATCTTTGCAAACTCCAATCTGGTTATTGCCGGATTGAAAAAAATACTTGACTACAACCTTGAAAAGTAAACACACCTATTTAATAATACTGTTACAGGTATTTGTACTGGCACTCTCTTCGGGCAGCGGCTTTGCCCAGAACAGAATCAGTTCGCCATATTCGCGTTTTGGCATCGGCGATCTGATGCCCAATACCAATGCCTATAACATGGCGATGGGCGGCATTTCGTACGGGGTAAGCTCTCCGTTTTTTGTAAACACAGCCAACCCTGCAACCTACAGGTCGTTCGACACCCTGTCTTTTGTGTTCGACATTGGCGGCTATTCAAGGCAGTCGAGGCTGGTTACCCAGAATCTGAGCCAGTCGGCGAATTACACCTCGCTGGGATATCTGCTCTTCGGATTTCCGGTAACGCGCTGGTGGAGAAGCAGCATTGGATTGCTGCCCTACAGCGGCACCGGATACCACATGATTGATAAAACGGTTGAGGATGTGATTGGCAAGGTTACCCGGGAGTACGAGGGAAGCGGCGGCATTAACCAGTTTTACTGGGGAAATAGCATTTCAATTACAAAAAACCTGAGTGCCGGCTTTAATTTAAACTATCTTTTCGGGACAATTGAGAAATGGAGTGCCACTACTTTTCCCGATTCGGCCTACAGAATGAATTATAAAGCAGCAACAACAACCCACATTCACGATATCAGCCTCAATTACGGACTTTTTTACAAATATCGTTTCAACGGAGGCCTTCAGTTGGGAGTGGGAGCGGTAGCTCAGGGTAATTCGGAAATAAGCGCCACGGAGAAAAGGCTGGGTTACAGATACTTCATGCAAAGCAATGGCCTTGAAAGAGTTATTGACACACTGGTAAATGAGCCGTCAATAAAAGGTGATATCCTGTTGCCCGCAGGCCTGGGTCTGGGCTTTTCAATCGGAAAAACAGATAAATGGCTTGTTGGAGCCGATTATCAGTTGCAAATGTGGGAAAAATATCGTTACTTTGATCAACCGGATACACTGAAGAATAGTATGAGGCTTGGCGTAGGAGGTGAATATACGCCTTCAGTTTCAACGGTTTCAAACTATTTTCAGCGCATTACCTACAGGGCCGGATTCAGATATTCAAACAGCTTCCTCGAGTTGCGCAATCAAAGGATTGATGAGTTTGGCATAAGTTTTGGGTTTGGGTTGCCAATACCACGAACCCGGTCAACCGTGAATTTTGCAGCAGAGATCGGAACAAGGGGTACAGTTGCGGAAAACCTGATAAAAGAGAATTACTTCCGTTTTACACTGGGTCTTTCGATCTTTGAACGGTGGTTTATTATCAGAAAGTATGATTAACAATTAAAACTACAGAGTCATGAAAAAGGGTGTAAAAGCGTTAATTTTTCTTCTTGTGATCAGCCTTGGCTTTACCGGGGTTACAAAAGCACAGAACGAAGAAGATGAAGAAAAAACAGCGGCAAGCGGTCCCAAATACGGAACCGATTCAACAACCTGCGTATTGAATTTTTCGCTGTACCGGGAATTTGCCAAACAGAAAAACTATAAAGATGCTTTGCCTCACTGGCGCTGGGTATTTCAGAACTGCCCGCTTGCCAGCCAGAATACCTACATTGATGGTGCAAGAATCATTTCTTCACGCATTGATGAAAGCAAAGACCCGGCAATGCGCGAAAAATATATCGATACCCTTATGATGGTATATGATCAGCGTATCACCTACTTTGGCAGGGAAGGATATGTGCTGGGAAGAAAAGGGATTGATCTGTACACCTATCGCACAGATAAAGTTGAACAAATATACCCTGTTCTGAAGAAAGCGGTAGAGCTTTCGGGCAAAAAGTCGGAAGGCGCCGTTGTAGTTTACTATTTCAGGTCAGTACTTGGAATGGTTGACATCGGCAAACTCGACAAGTCGGTTATTGTTGATGCATACGATCTGGCAAGTGATATTGTCGATCACAATATAAAGGTGCACAAGGACGATCCCAAGGCTCTTGCTAACTGGGAGAATGTGAAAGGAAACATTGAAGCCACCTTTGAGCCTTTTGCAAACTGCACCGAGCTGATTGGCATTTATGACAAAAAATTTGCCGAGAAGCCCAACGATATTGAGCTGCTAACCAAGATTACCAGTGTGCTCGACAGGAAAAGATGTACCGACTCAGAACTGTTCTTCAAAGCAACTGAAAACCTCCACAAGCTGCAGCCCAGTGCACAGTCGGCATATCTGATGGGAAGCCTCAACCTGGAGAAGAACAACATCAGCAAAGCTGCCGAATATATGCAGCAGGCCGTCAATTTGTACGAAGATGATGCCGATAAGATCAAGGCGCTGAATATTCTTGCCAACATCAACTTCAACCAGAAGAACTACTCTCAGGCGCGTACCAATGCATACAAAATTCTGCAGATCGATCCGAATTACGGCAAGGCCTACATCCTGATCGGCGACCTTTATGCTTCGAGCTCTTCGATGTGTACGGATGATGATATGGGAGGAAAGACCGTATTCTGGGCTGCTGTTGATAAGTACATCAAGGCACGCAGTGTAGATCCGTCGGTTGAGGCTGATGCAAACAACAAAATCAGTCAGTTTTCGAAGCATTTTCCGCCCGCCAGCGACCTGTTCTTCCGCGATCTGAACGAAGGCAGTTCATATACCGTCGGATGCTGGATCAACGAAACCACCACCATCAGGGCTGCAAAATAGCTCTTGGCCCGTGAACACCATTTCAGGTAATACCTTATTTAATATTGCGCTCAGAAGCGTTGCCACTCTCACCCTTGTGGCAGCGCTTTTTGGGTGTAAAAACAATCTGGACGAAATAGCCCGGCTCAACCAGCCCGACACCGTTCCCGTTATGTATGCCCGGGAAGTAAGCATTTCGGAGAGTGAGATGGGAAGGGTAAAATATACCCTGACCGCTCCGGAGTTGCGTCGTTATGAACTTCCGGAAGGCGCTGTAATCAGGTTTCCTCTGGGTTTCAGAGTAATCTTCTTCGATTCGCTTAATCCGGATAGCATCAGAACCGAGATTACCGCTGAATATGGCATCAATAACGAAATGGCCAAAACCATGGAAGCGCATCGCAATGTGATGGTAACCAACTATATAAAGCAGGAAAAACTGAGCACTGAGTTACTGATTTGGAATCAGAATACCAAAAGGGTTACTTCCGATAAAATGGTTACCATTACCACCCCCGATAAAATATTGTATGGCGAAGGAATGGAAGCAGATGAGAACTTCAATAAATGGATGATCAGAAAACCCAGAGGCGAAATGTATATCAATGAAGATCAGTAGCCCTGTGATGTAAATCCTTTGAAAAACATTACCTTTGCAAAATAATCGGTTTACTGAAACTAAATGGAATTACTTATTCCTGTTGTTATTACCATAATCTTCTCGGCTTTGTTCTCGGGCCTTGAGATTGCCTTTGTTACTGCCAATAAACTTAAGATCGAGGTAGATAAAAACAAGGATTACCTATCGGCCAGGATACTCTCCAAATTTGTAAAAAAGCCGTCGCGCTTTCTTGGTGCATTGCTGGTAGGCAATAATATAGCCCTGGTCATTTACGGAATTTTCATTGCAAAAATGCTTGAGATGCCGCTCAGGCAAATGCTGGCAGGCAGTCCGGGCGAAGAGGCAATGCTGCTCATCCTGCAAACCCTGATTTCGACCCTTATAATTTTTATTTTCGGCGAATTTCTCCCCAAAACGCTATTCAGGATCAATCCAAACAGCATATTAAATTTTTTCGCAATCCCGTTCAACCTTTTCTACATTCTGTTTTACCCGGTAATCGCATTTTTTACCGGCCTTTCCGAATTGATACTCAAATACCTGCTCAAAGTGAACATAACGCAGCCCGAGCATGTATTCGGTATTGTGGACCTGGATCATTTTCTGAGCGAGTCGAGTGCCGTTACCCAGGAGGAGAGTGAAGATTATCAGGAGATACAGATGTTTCAGAATGCCAGAGATCTGGGCAATGTAAAGTTACGCGAGTGTATGGTTCCCCGGAACGAAATCGTGGCATTAAACCAGGAAGAGTCCATTGATACGCTTACTGGCCTTTTTATTGAATCGGGGCATTCAAAAGTGCTTATTTATCAGGACTCCATCGACAACATTATCGGCTATACCCATTCATACGATCTTTTTAAAAAGCCTGAAACCATCGCGGAGATTACCATGCCGGTGATGATAGTTCCGGAAACCATGCCGGCTAGCATTCTGCTGAATATGTTTATGGATGAACGGAAGAGTGTAGCACTGGTAGTTGACGAATTTGGCGGAACGGCCGGTATGCTGACCATCGAAGACATCATCGAAGAGATATTTGGCGAAATAGATGATGAATATGATGTTGAAGAACTTTCGGAAAAACAGATCGCTGAGCATAGTTTTATCTTTTCGGGCCGCCATGAGATTGATTATCTGAATCAGAAATATCGCCTGGGCCTTCCCGAATCGGATGATTACGAAACCCTTGCCGGACTAATTATTTTCAATCACGAAAGCATCCCCGGTGTAAATGAGGAGATACGGGTGGATGATTTTGTTTTTACCATTTTAAGCGCAACAGAAAACCGGATAGAAGAAGTGCTGCTGAAAATAAATCCGGATTAATTTTCGGTATTTTGTGTGGAGAAACGCTCCGCTTTTCCTAACCCGCTGACTTGCTTATCTATAGAAAATCCCGCATTTCCGGTGTAAATGCCGGTAAAAACAGATTGCATTTTTTATTAAGCGAATTGCCAGGCCATATCTATCCTGTTTATTTACAAAATTTTAGCAGTTTGATAATTTTATTT
>LUZO01000491.1 GCA_001603685.1 Bacteroidales bacterium Bact_23 | reverse complement strand
TTCCTGCTTTTCAGATCATCTATCCGGCGAACATATTTTGAAACACAATCTATCATTAATAACGGTTTCTAAAAAAAAGTAACTGGCAGTTTTTATTTTTTTTTAAAAAACCGTTCAAAATGAGCAATTTCCCTTTGTGCAGGAATAAGTCTTATTACAAGACAGCGTTTGCTCAGGTTTATATTTATCCATAAATCAGGAAAAGGTAATATGAGGTTAATGAAAATGCGGGAATAGAAGGGGAAAATATAATTAGCGCGCTACCATATATGGGATTGCCTTGTTTCAGGTATTAAGCAGATAAAAAAAACGGGGACTGATGCAGTCCCCGTTCACAAATGAAAGTTAAGGATTATTGGGTAATAATCATTTTCCTTGTTTCATTAACCGGAAATTTACCATCGGTTTTCAGGGAATAATAATAGATACCCGGTTTCAGGTTTCCGGCTTCCACATTAACAAGGTAATTTCCGGCGCTCATATATCCTTCGGTGACCACTTTTACCAGCTTGCCGTCGGTGCTGAACAGGCTGATGGTAACCTTCCCGTCTGAAGGTACGGTGAATTCAATGTTGGTATTGCCCGAGAACGGGTTGGGATAGTTTACACCCAGGCAGGTTGAGTTGGCTTTCAGAACCGGTATGGTAAAACGGGTTTCAATTTCGTTGCCCTCAACATTGCTGAAGTGGCTTTCGTTACCCAGCTTTATGCTGATCTCTTCGCCCCTGTAATTTTCGGAGGTTCTTCCTTCCAGAACAACAACCGGTTTATCGGGGTTCAGTTGCACTTCCTGTCCATTGCGGCTGATCCAGCTGATTCTGATCCGTCCGTCGGCAGTATGGGTGATGTTTGCGTCAATCTGTCCGCTGATACCGGTAATTTCAATCAGCGAGCCGGGATAGATCAGTTCCAGACCCATGGCTGCTGCTTCGGAAATATCGTTCGCAAAAATTTCGAAGGTGAAATGATCGCTTACCGTTTTTTCTGTGTAATTCACCTGCATCTCTTTATAATTTCGCGTAGTCGGGACGAAAGTTCCGTTCACATCGCCTGCACTGGAGCCTCCCATTTTGGGTACATAATGTTTTGCACCAGAGTGGGTAAAGCTAACCGGCTCAAACACCCAGTTTCCCGGCTGGCTCAGGCCCAGATCAAACCATTCGATCAGGGCGTAATAGTCTTCCCAACCGATGCCTGCCGGAAGGGCAACATCGGCGGCAAGCGCTTCAATCGGATTCAGAAGGGCTGAGCCTTCAAGATGCTGGCGCACTTTTTGCGCATCAGCAAGATTGGCGCCTCCCGGGATGTTTGCTGATGAACCGTTAATCGTGTATGATCCGTAAGGAACTGCCGGGAAAACATAGCAGCCGTTCAGGTCGGTAACCGTTGTGGCTACTACATTGCTGCCGGCATCAAGGAGCGTTACCACAACTCCGGGAATGGGTTTGTCATCCTGGAAATGGTATAAAACCGAGCCATTTAAATCGGATTGTGCGTAAATTAATCCGTTAAATAACAGTAACAGCACGAATGCTAATGAAATTTTGGTAAGTTTGTTTTTCATTTTTGCGGGGATTTGTGGTTAATAATAAAATGTGGTTTTTTTGAGGTTTTGTTTGTGGTTTTTATTTTCGAAAGTTACTTTTTTAACCAAAGTACATAAATGTTTTACGGAAAATGTCTGAAGAAATACATGCATCTAACAGATTGAGATGTATTCGCTTCAAAAGTAATTAAATATTTAAACAAAAAAACATCTTTGCACTCAACAGTTTCGCAAACAGACTGCA
>LUZO01000490.1 GCA_001603685.1 Bacteroidales bacterium Bact_23 | reverse complement strand
ATGGTGGTTATCCTGAGTTTCAAGTCCCGTGCTCCTCCACAAAAGATTCCGGCTCTCAGAATCGTTTTCAATTCATTCTAAAACAGTCATTTATGTGATTGCTGTATCGGTGATCCGGGCGCTTGTTGTCTGAATTATACCCAAAAACTCTCTAATTGCAAAAAAAGGGGGGCGCGAATCTTGCCGGCACACAAAGAGAGCAGATATCTCCGGAAAACATTCCGCTGCAACATGCCTTTAGCCCCCAAAACAGAGAAAAAGGAGTCTGCAAACTCCTTTACCCGCCTCACGCCTTCCGATTGAAAACCCATAGACAGAAATGCTGCACAAACTTGAAGCGCTCGGGCTGAGCGAAGCCGAAGCCTCAGTTCAACAGAGGCTTAAAACGCAATTCCGTAAACTGCATTGCGTTTAAGCCCTGATTATTAGCAGTTCGGGCTTCTCCTTATTTCACTTTTTTAAATTCGTACCCATCCGCTTCTACAAATTCATCAACAAATAGAGTAAATCCTTTTACTTTGTTATTTTCTACTTTGAAAGGAAACTGAACTTTCCCAAACATAGGGTGATTGTATTGACAAGTAAGTTGGTTTTTCTTGTAAGATGTTAGCACTCCTTTTAGTTCGGGATGGTGTTCAAGGATAAGCACATAGTTACCATTTTTTTTATTGATAGTGGCTTTTCCGTAGTAATTACAAGTGTAAGTTCCCAAAATAGCGTCTAAATTCACACCAAAATTTTCAATATCTTCTTTTTTTTCCTTATTAGGATTGGGGTTTTCTGCTTTCCTTTGTTTTTGACGTTCAATAGCAGTAGTTGTATAATTTGGAGCAATTTTCTGTAAATAGGCATCAATTACTTGCCATTTCAGTGTCTCTTGCAAATTGTGATTGTCTTGATTGGTCAAAACTACAATGCCTAATTGAAGACTTGGCACGAGGGTAAGTGAAGTTAATGCTCCTGAATAAGCTCCGTTATGTTGTATGACTTCTTTATTTTGATATTGTAAAATCTCCCACCCCAAACCATAAGTTTTGAAATACATTTCTTGGTCAGCGGCTCTTGACTTGCCTATAATGGTATTGCTCAACCACATTTTGTTAATAGCATTTTCAGGAATTACATTTTTACTTTCCCAATTACCTTTATTAAGCAGTGTATTTACCCAAATCCCTAAATCATTGATACTTGCAAAAATGCCTCCGTGACTATATGGTTCAACTTTATCAGGTGGTAAGACAATAATACTGTCGTTAATTAGGGTATGACCTGATGCTTTATTTCTTTCATTTTTGATTTCAATTTCAGTTATGAAAGTACGGTTCATTCCAAGTGGAACTAAAAAGCGATTTTTAAAATAAGTATTGAAACTTTGTTGTGTTATCTTTGGTACACATTCGCCTGCTATTATGAATCCAAAATTTGAATAGCCAAATTTTGTGCGAATAGGATAAGCAGGGGGCACTTGGGAAAACTTTTCTATCATAGCAGAATACGTCAAAGACGACTCGGTATTGAGTAAATCACCCTGAAAAGTTCTCCAACCCGAACGGTGAGAAAGAATGTCGGTAAGCGTAATTTGTTGTTCATAAATTTTCTCTTTCGTTGAGAAATTAGGCAGCCATTTTTTTACCAAATCATTCAGCGATATCTTACCTTCTGCCTCTAAGGTTGCAAAAAGTGTACCCGTGAATGTTTTTGATATAGATGCAATAGGGAAAACAGTTTGTTCATCAACTTTGGTGCGGGTGTCCCAATTACTAACTCCATATCCTTTTTGTAATATTACTTTACCATCTTTAACAATATAGACTGCAACACCGGGTATTTTCCATTCATCAAGGGCTTTTCCGATATATCTGTCTAAACTATCACCTTTGAAAAGGGTAATTTCTTGTGCCTTACTGCTTAACACTAAACAACAAATCAGAAAACTTAAAAAAAATCTTAATTTCATAAAGTCAAATTTTGGTAAGTCAAAATATAGCAAACTATTCTAAAAATTGCAATGTTATTTTTAGCCTGACTGCTAACGTCTGACCAGCTTGCCGCAGTGGCGGATTTTTAGCGATAAACTTCAATCGAAGAACGAACTTTCAATTTACCGAAAACGTTCAATCGAAGCCGTTTACCCGCCATTGTGGCAAACTGGCTGTTGAACTAAACCTTCGGTAGCTCCCTCTCTCAGCTTATATTCGTGTAAAAATACTTA
>LUZO01000489.1 GCA_001603685.1 Bacteroidales bacterium Bact_23 | reverse complement strand
ATTTATAACTTTTTCTGCTCCTAAAAAAATCATTATGGTAGCCGGCTGTAAAAAAATATAGGTTCTGCCCGCTGCCCTGTCCCATAAATGACTATCTTTATACGGTAAAAAAAGCAGCCTGTTTAGCACCATCACAATGAAATCAAATCTGATTACCATCAATGATATAGCCCGCGCACTCGGTCTTTCACCTTCAACTGTTTCACGCGCTCTTAAAGACCACCCCGACATCAGTACTGAAACCAAGCGAATTGTAAAGGAGTATGCTGAAAAGGTGAACTACCGGCCCAATGCACTTGCTTTAAGCCTTAAAATGCAGCGTTCGAGTACGCTGGGGCTGATAATTCCTGAAATTACCCACCACTTTTTTTCTTCGGTAATCAGCGGCATCGAAGAGCTTGCCTACTCCAAAGGATACCGCCTCATCATCTGCCAGTCGAACGAAGATTATAACCGCGAAGTCATCAACACCCAACTGCTGATGGATAACCGGGTAGGCGGAATCATCCTTTCGATAAGCAAGACCACACGGGACCATGGCCATTTTAAGGACTTGATTGACAATGGCGTACCGCTTGTTTTCATCGACAGGGTAAGCGAAGAGGTAGAAACCGACCGGGTTGTAACCGCCGATTTCGAAGGTGCCATGATTGCTACCAGGCATTTGCTTGAACGCGGAAGAAAAAGAATTCTGCATCTTGCATCACCGGAGCATCTGAAAATCGGGAAACTCAGGCTCGACGGCTACAGGAAAGCACTTCAGGACTTTGGAATCGAACCCGAACCCGCCCTGATACTGCAATGCGATACCCGCCAGGAAGTATATCAGCACAAGGGGCAGATACTGCAGATGGCACCTGACATCGACGGAATATTCGCTGTAAACGACTTTACAGCCATCGCTGCCATGCAGATACTTCAGGAAAACGGATACCACATCCCCGAAGATATAGCGGTTACAGGCTTCGGCAACGATCCCATTGCAAGCATTGCCTGCCCCCCGCTTACAACCATTGAACAGAGTGGCTATGAAATGGGGCGCCAGGCCGTTGATATGCTGATCCGCCGGATTGAAAACCCATCCACTTTCATTGCTTTCCAAACCAAAGTTATTCCGGTATCGCTCGAAAAACGCGCTTCAACCTGAGAATATCCGGTGTACTCTTCAAATAATGTCCGGTTAATCAAATGGTTTTTCCGGTAATTTTCTACGCCTTTTATGCGAAAATTTTCAAAATTTACTGTTTGCCGCCCAAACCACAGAATTAGTGGCACAAACCACCGGTTGCTATGATGTTTAAGGAAAACTGGCTTTTCGTTTATTCCCCACATATTTAAAGTTACCCGGGAAAGTCTCCTCTTCATAACAACTTGATATATTGAATATTATCTATAACAAACGAATTTTTTATCCGGCTTTTCAGCGTCACGCGCAGGTTATCCATAAAATACGAATAATCACAAACCGGCTACACTTGATAAAAAAACCCATGCGGTTGTCCATTTTTCTGATATACCCCTCTATTGTTTCGTTTCTTTGTATCGGATTAAGGCAATCTTCATAGGCTTCGCTTTGATTCCGGTCACCGGGCTTCCCGGCCCCCGTGGCCGATTATTTATCCCTCCTATCATGTCGTTAAAAAAACCTGCACATCCCGGCAGGTTTTTTTATTTCAAAAAAGCGGCCTCCGAAGAAGCCGCTTCAATTAAAACAATTGGAAAGTCCGGATCCTAATCAACCTTATTGGGCAATTCAAGGCCGTAACCATGTTTCTTGTCGATGTGTTTGAGCCAGATTCCGAGAATCAGAGCCAGAACACCAAGACTTGCGAATACCAGCATTGGCGCCGTGTAGTTATATTCCAACGGGTTGTCGATGCCCGGATTGGTAGAACGGAGTGTCGATCCGATGATAATCGGAAACAGGTAAAGTCCGATATTCTGAATCCAGAAGATAACCGCATAGGCGCTGCCCAGAAAGCGATTTTCAACCAGTTTGGGAACCGAAGGCCACAATGAGGCCGGAACCAGCGAGAATGAAATTCCAAGAACAATGATGGCGGTATAAGCTACCAGTGGAGCAACAATCTCAGAAGTAATGGAAGGCAGTACCAGTGCAAAAGTGAGGTGGCAAAGAATCATCAGAATAGCTCCGTAAATCAGCATGGTGGCACCTTTCCCCTTTCTATCGAGGAAATTGCCAAGGAACGGGGTAATGGCGGCAGCTCCCAACGGGAAAACAAAGAAAACCCGTCCGGCCTGTTCGGCGGTATAACCCAGATTACACTGCAGCATATTGATGGCGTATTTCTGGAACGGGAAAATGGCTGAATAATAGAGTACACAAAGTCCGGCAATAATCAGGAACACCTTGCTGGTGAATAGCTTACCAAGATCACTGAGTTTGAACGGGTCGTCCGGTTCTTCGCCCGACTCGCCCATCTGCTGTTCGAGTTTCTTATCCATAAATCCATAAACAATAAAACTGATCAGACCAACCAGCAGCAGAATGGTTGCAAATAAAACAGGGCGTGAAACATCAAGATTCACACCGGCTTTTCCGGCAACGAGCGGGGAACCAATCATTACAACAGCTACTCCCACACGGGCTATAGCCATTTCGATACCCATAGCAAGCGCAAGCTCCTTACCCTTGAACCATTTTACAATCCCCCTCGATACGGTAATTCCGGCCATCTCAACCCCGCATCCAAAGAGCATGAAACCTATGGCAGATAACTTCGCTGATGCAGCCATACCATCATAAAACGGGGTAATGTTCCACCATTTAAGCGGCAGATTCATGAAGTTATTCATAAACGATTCCGCACCACTGCCGATAAACGCCTCACTAACAGCATAGTAATTGATGGATGCTCCAAACACCATCACAGCACCCGATAAAATGGCAGTAAATCTGACTCCCATTTTATCAAGAATAATACCGGCAATAATCAGGAAGAAAACAAATACATTCAGAAAGGTTTCAGATCCTGCATACCTTCCGTAGGCATCAGGTGTCCAACCCCTGTGGGTCTGAAGGATTTCCTGAAGCGGCGAAAGGATATCCATAAAAATGTAGCCAAAAAACATGGCAGCCGATAATAAAATCAGCGCAGTCCATCTGGCTGTTTTTGACTCTTTCAGTAGAGTCGTGGCTTTTTCGTTCATAAAGTTATGGTATTAAAGGATTTTCAAAAAATGCGCTCTGTTTTCAGAAAATCAGCATCTGACTTTCCCTCGAATCTTACTCCCGTTATAC
>LUZO01000488.1 GCA_001603685.1 Bacteroidales bacterium Bact_23 | reverse complement strand
TTGCATGCCTGCCGGTGATTCCGGAAAGCCGCACACAGTGTGTGAAATCAGCAGCCGGGCTGATCTGAAAGCAGCCGTTCAGCAGTTTCTGAAATCATACGGATTAAATCCGGTAACGATATATAACAAAGATAATACCGATAAATTGCTTTCGGACTTAATTTCTTTGTTCTGGTATCTTGAAGCCGCCGGCGGCATTGTAAGAGACAGTGAAGGGAAGCGGCTTTGCATATATCGTTTCGAAAAATGGGATTTGCCCAAGGGGAAACTGGAAGCCGGCGAAGACACTGGTGAAGCTGCAATCAGGGAGGTTGCCGAAGAAACGGGGATTACCGTTCGGGAAAACCCTCCATCCCTGCCTTCCACCTTTCACATTTACGATCACAAGGGTAAAAAGGTGCTGAAAAAAACTTACTGGTATGCCATGACGCCAACCGGCAGCCAGATACCGGTTCCACAGACCGAAGAGGGGATTACCAAAGCGGAGTGGGTAAGTATTGAAAACATGGATATGGTGCTGAACAACACTTACGCCACCCTGATTGACCTGATCAGATACGATATTAACCTGAGACATTGACCTCTTGCACTATTTTCCTATTTTTGCCGAAACGAAACCCAGAACCATGATCAGACGCGCAGTATTTCCCGGCTCATTCGACCCCATCACCCGCGGTCATGAAAACATCATATTAAGATCCCTGCCCCTGTTTGATGAAATCATCATTGCCATCGGCATTAACATGGAGAAGAAGAGTTTTTTCGAGCTCAGCGACAGGATAAAATGGATAGAACAGGTGTTTGCAGCCTATCCGCAGGTCAGGGTTGACAGCTTCACGGGCCTTACCGTGGACTATTGTAAAAAAATGGATGCAACATTTATTTTAAGAGGGCTGCGTACTGCTGCAGATTTTGAGTTTGAGCGTACCATTGGCCAGATTAACAAAAAACTCAATTCCGGCCTGGAAACCATCTTCCTGCTCACCACCCCCGACTTTACCTCAATCAATTCGTCGATTGTGCGCGATGTGTACAAACACGGCGGTGATGTAAGCATTTTTATTCCCGAAGGTATAAAACTTCCGTAAGACTTAAGACTACAAGATTCCCGGGCAGGCAACAACACTCAGGCAGGCTGAATCCTGCCGGTTTTCGTAAAAAAATTCAATAAAAAGGCTTTGTACTACTATTCAGGGACAGCAAAAATGCTGAAATTCACCTGGCCGTATTTCCGTTGCTCCGAAAACAGTTCGTATCCTTCGAAGTTATAGTTTTTTGAGTGCTCCAGCACCAGCCAGCCGCCCGGTTTCAGAAGGTTCCGTTCGGCAACAATGCGTGGAATCTCTTCCACACCCTGCAGATCGTATGGCGGGTCGCAGAAAATCAGGTCGTAACGGGTTTCGTTGTTTCGCAGAAAGCGGAAAGCATCGGACCTGAACGAGAGAACGGCTTCAAAACCCAGCTCGGCAGCCGTTTTCCTGATAAAGTTTACGCAGCGGAACTCAAGGTCGATGCTGGTAACTCCCTGAGCGCCACGACTGGCAAATTCATAGGTAATGTTACCGGTTCCGGCAAAAAGGTCAAGTACGGTAATCGCTTCCAGGTCGAAGTGGTTGACCAGTATATTGAAAAGCGCCTCTTTGGCAAGGTCGGTGGTTGGCCTTACCGGCAGATTGGCCGGCACATGAATCTGCCTTCGTTTATGGGTTCCGCCGATTATCCGCATAGGGCAGGGTTTAAAAGGTTAAAATAACGGTGGGTTTCCACCTGATGCAGTGCATATCCCAGAATGTGCGGCCCTGATTGCTGCAGCAGCGATACATTCCGGACATAGCGTGAAATCAGCCGGAAAAGCGCATCATCCTTCGCAATATTTCCCAGTACCGACAATGGCACCTTTTCAGGATTCAGGCCGAGTTGCTCCATTACAAACAGGATAAAATAGACCGTATCTTCATTTGTTTTGCAGTAAAAAGAGTTGCAGAAAACCGGCAATCCCTTTCGCAGCACAACAATACCGGCTGATTTATTGGTGATGTCCGCAAAGACATGCTCAGGCTGTTCGGCGCGTTTGTAAACCGGAATCAGCGAATCCAGCAAAGCGCCCAGATAATGAAGCGGAATGAAATCCGGAAAACGGCCCTCAACCGCCTCCCTGAATTGCGGGTTTATGCTGTAAACCAAACGGATATCGGCTGGAGCCACATTGTGAACAAGCACACCGGAATCATCGCTTACCTTATGTACGAAACGAAGATACTCCGGTGCATTCTGCCCGTTAAACAACGGTCCGGGAATCAGGGTAAAACGGCCGGAGACAAAAATGGCGCATACCTTGCCAAAATTGCGGGACAATACCGCGTGGCTTCCGAATAACTCTTTAACAATGGCAAGGTACTTCACGGCAGCAGCACCACCATTTTCGAAAATTGCGTCGTCCGCGAAAGCAAGGGATTCCAACCCTACAATGCTGCCATGTTCAGGTGAATAGACTGAAAAAGAAAGTCCATCCGGATCGAACCGGATGGACAGGTTAAATTTTTCGGCTGCAGTCTGGTCAAACAGTCGGTCGTAGGAGCTGACAAGCGCCCGGTATTCGTCCGGCATGATGATCAGGTTTACTCCCAGTTCCCGTCGGTAGTGGTTTCGGTAAGCGAACCCATTTTTATGCCGGGATAACGATTAATGGTTTTTTGCTGCTCCACCAGGTTCACAACATCCTGCTGATTAAGATCGAACAGGTAGTAGTCGTAAGGAACAAGAATCTCAATCACGGGTACAACAACCCCTCCCTTGTCCACTTTTCCGGTCTGCATATCGAACTTACGGCCATCTGAGAAAGGGATAATGGCAAGGTCTTCCAGTTTAAAATTGGTGCGTTTTGAGTACAGCGAGTCGGCAATTCCAATAAAGCCAATGGTATCGTTGATGGTTTTCGTAAATGTAGTATCGTTGGGATCCGGAATAATATTAACTACCGGAATCTTACCTGTGCGCAGAAAATCAAACAGGGTGTCGAAGCTGCTTGTATAAGCATTGTTAAATTGCTTGTACAGCAACTGGGCAGTTCTTATGTCCTTTATTTTTGAAACGACCTGGGAATTACGGGCATTAAGCTCTTCATTGAAACGAATGGGCTCCATGATGGATGCAAAAAGCAAATACCCAAGAACAACAATCGCAATCCCTAAGACAATTTTTATTACAGTACTTTTCATAAGAATAGATTTTTTTCGCATTGCAAATGTATAATAAATATTTGATTGCTCAATCCAGATTAAAGATTTTTATTCATTCTACTTAAATATCTATTACTTTATTAGTTCTTAACCATTTATGCCCGAAAGAACGATTTATGCAAAACCATCGGGTGAGCAAAATTCCGGAAGCAAAGCTTCCGTTTCAGAATGAAAACACATAGCACAATCAATTGTTTCTCAATGGCTTTCAGGTTCTGGTCAACCTTTCACGCCGATCATCCCGGCCTGCACCTGCAAATTGCGGATCTGCAGTACATTCCGGATACTTTAATCTGCCTGATTAACTTTTGAATTGAATTCATCAGCTAAGGACAAATTTAACAATATTTAAACACTGATTTCCTGATAGTTGCAAATTAATTTTAATTTTTTTTGGCTTTTTATATGGAAAGTTTGGCATATTATTGG
>LUZO01000487.1 GCA_001603685.1 Bacteroidales bacterium Bact_23 | reverse complement strand
TATATTGGCTGATTATATTCATCCGGAAAATCAATTAAGGTTAAAAGATCTGCCTCACGGGAACAAAAAATTGTGCCCGGCCGTTAACATCAGAATAAAAGAGTAACACAATGCTAATTAAAACATTCGGCAGTGCCATTATCGGAATCAATGCCATCACCATAACGGTAGAGGTAAACATAGATACCGGCATTCAGTTTTTTCTGGTGGGCCTTCCCGACAGTGCGGTGAAGGAGAGCCACCAGCGGATTGAGGCGGCGCTGCGGAATAACGGCTACAAGATACCCGGCAAAAAGATCGTCATCAATATGGCTCCGGCCGATATCCGCAAGGAGGGTTCGGCTTACGATCTTACCATTGCCATGGGAATCCTCGCCGCCTCGGAGCAGATAAATCCGGCTACGGTGGGCGACTACATCATCATGGGCGAGCTTTCGCTGGATGGCGGCCTGCAGCCCATAAAAGGGGCGCTGCCCATCGCCATTGAAGCGCGGAAGCAGGGGTTCAAGGGATTTATCCTGCCCAAGCAGAATGCCCGCGAAGCCGCCATTGTCAATGACCTGGAGGTATATGGCGCCGAGAATATCCTGGAAGTGATTCATTTCTTCAACGGTCAGTCCACCCTTGAGCAGGAGATAGTGAACACCCGCGATGAATTCTACGCCCAGTTGAATGAGTATGAATTTGATTTTTCGGATGTCAAGGGCCAGGAGAACATCAAGCGCGCCCTTGAGATTGCCGCTGCCGGCGGCCACAATGCCATACTGATCGGCCCTCCCGGCTCGGGAAAAACCATGCTGGCCAAGCGGTTGCCCTCCATATTGCCGCCGCTCAATCTTCACGAAGCGCTGGAAACCACCAAGATTCACTCGGTAGCCGGCAAGATGAGCCGCCACGCCTCACTGATATCGGTCCGTCCGTTCCGCAGCCCGCACCATACGATCTCGGATGTTGCCCTGGTGGGCGGAGGTTCCAACCCCCAGCCCGGCGAAATATCGCTGGCTCACAACGGGGTACTTTTCCTCGACGAGCTCCCCGAATTCAAGCGCGCGGTACTGGAAGTGCTGCGTCAGCCGCTCGAAGACCGCCTGGTAACGGTATCGCGGGCAAGGCTTACGGTGGAATATCCCGCCAGCTTTATGCTGATTGCCGCCATGAATCCATGCCCCTGCGGCTACTACAACCATCCCGACAAGGAGTGTGTGTGCATTCCGGGTACCGTGCAGAAATACCTGAACAAGATTTCCGGTCCGCTGCTCGACCGGATTGACATTCATGTGGAGGTGGTGCCGGTACCGTTCAGGGAGTTGTCCGATATCCGGCCCTCCGAAAGAAGCGCCGTAATCAGGGAGCGGGTGGTCAGGGCGCGCCAGATTCAGGAAGAGCGCTACAAGGAGCATAAGGGCATCCATGCCAATGCCCAGATGACCAGCAAAATGCTGAGAACCTACTGCCACCTTGACGATGCCGGCCATGCACTGCTGAAAAACGCCATGGAGAAGCTGAGCCTTTCGGCCAGGGCCTACGACAGAATATTAAAGGTGGCGAGAACCATAGCCGATCTGGACAACAGCCCGGATATCCGCCCCGATCATCTGGCTGAAGCCATTCATTACCGCAGCCTCGACAGAGAAACCTGGGGGCTCTGATTATTATGGATTAATTTCGGAATACGGATGAAAACTGTACGCATCATACTGAAATATATCACATACCGCCTGAAGTCCAAAACAAAGCATGCGGTGCATTCGCCCTTTGTTTTCGATTTTATCACACAGGTTCTGGAAGACCAGACCCATTACCGGGAATATAAAACCGTTGAAAAGCATGTCCGCCGCCTGAGGCATAACCGCAACAGCATCGAAACCGTTGATTTTGGCGCCAGAAAGGGCAGAATGAGCTATACCACCAGCTTCAGGAGGGTGCAGGAGATTGCCAAAACCAACGGTATCCCCCGCAAATACGGCCGGCTGCTGTTTCGCATTGTCAGGTATTTCAAGCCTGCCAGTATGCTTGAACTGGGCACTTCGGTCGGGATAAGCACCATGTATCAGGCCCTTGGCGCTCCGGAAGCCGCCTTCACCACCATAGAGGGATGCGCTTCAACCGGCGAACTGGCCCAGAAAAGCTTCGATGCCACCGGATGTAAAAATGTGAATCTGGTGATGGGAAATTTCGATATCGTTCTGTCGAAAACCCTGGCCGGATTTCAGAAGCTGGATTACGCCTTTATCGACGGTAACCACGCCTACAAACCCACCATGAATTATTTCCGGCAAATAGAGCCTTATATGCAGGACAACGGGCTGCTGATCATCCACGACATCCACTGGTCGAAGGATATGGAAAAGGCCTGGGAGGAAGTGTGCAGGCACCCGCGGGTAACGGTGACCATCGACCTGTTTTTCATGGGGCTGGTATTTTTCAGAAAGGAACTGAGCAAGCAGGATTTTATCATCCGTTACTGAACCGGAACCACCCGCTTTCAGGCGTAAATGTAAAAAACCGGTAAAATAATCGCCGGCTCCCTTACAATTATTGCTACATTTGTGCGTTGTGAAGTAAACCGCCAGTATGAACCAGGAAGTTATCCGCCTCGACGGCATCACCCGTTTTTTTAAGGTAGGCACCGAAGTGGTACGCGCCCTCAGAGGGGTATCGCTTACCATCAACCGAAATGAATTTGTAGCTCTGATGGGGCCGTCCGGGTCAGGGAAATCCACCCTGATGAACCTGCTCGGCTGCCTCGATACGCCCACTTCGGGAAGCTACTGGCTGAACGGCAAGGATGTAAGCAAGCTGCAGGATAACGAACTGGCCGAAATCAGAAACAAAGAGATTGGCTTCGTATTTCAGACCTTTAACCTGCTGCCGAGGCTTACCGCGCTTGAGAATGTAGCCCTGCCCCTGATTTATGCCGGCACTCCCAAACAGGAGCGGCTGGATCGTGCAATGCAGGTACTTGACAATGTGAAGCTTACCGACAGAGTCAAACATAAGCCCAACGAGATGTCGGGCGGACAGCGGCAGCGCGTAGCCATTGCACGGGCACTGGTAAACAAGCCCTCCATCATCCTGGCCGACGAACCCACCGGAAACCTCGACTCGGTTACCTCCATCGAAATCATGGGGCTGATTGAAGAGATCCACAAGGCGGGAAACACCATTATTCTGGTTACCCACGAAGAGGACATCGCCCGCCACGCCCACCGCATCATCAGGCTTTCCGACGGACTGGTTGCTTCGGATGAAAAGAATACGGACATCCGCACCATCTCCTTCTACAAACAGAAAACCACCGCCGGCTGAACATTTACCGGAACACCTTGTTTAGCTTTTTTTAGCCTTAATTAAACATTCCGATGAATTCAGACTGGAAAATCTATACCAAAACCGGCGACAAGGGCCAGACTTCACTGATTGGCGGAACCAGGGTTCCCAAATATCACGAGCGGATTGAAGCCTATGGCACGCTCGATGAACTCAACTCCTACATCGGGCTGATCCGTGACCAGGATGCAGCCGCCGAAAAACGCGAACTGCTGATTGAGATTCAGGACAGGCTCTTCACGGCCGAATCGCTGCTGGCCACCGATCCGGAAAAGGAGCACCGCACCCTGCCAAAGCTGTTCGATGAAGACATCACCCTGCTTGAAAAGGAGATTGACAAAATGAATGAGGTATTGCCCGAACTCACCTCTTTTATTCTTCCGGGCGGCCATCCCATTGTTTCGCACTGCCATGTTGCGCGCTGCATCTGCCGCAGAGCCGAGCGGCTTACCATAAAAGTGGTGGAAAACAATCCGTCAACCCTGCACGGGGATATGGTCATCAGGTATCTGAACCGCCTATCCGACTTCCTGTTTGTACTGGCACGATGGTTCTCGCACCAGCTTAACGCCACTGAAACCATCTGGAAAGCAAGGGTTTAAGAAATAAAACCGGCAAAATTTGCCATTTTTCAGATTGGCATATTTTTAGCTTGCATTTGAAATTAAAACAATTATTTTTGCAAAAAATTAAACACACTAACTTTCATAATA
>LUZO01000486.1 GCA_001603685.1 Bacteroidales bacterium Bact_23 | reverse complement strand
AATCTGAAATTAAAAAGCAACTTTTCCGCATTAGTTATTAACCATCCGTATTTGATATCTGAGAAACCGGTTTTGTTATTAATTACCTGAATAAAAAGATGTAAAAATTTCAGGATCTGGAAGATATAGTTTTATATCCGGATACTCCCTGATCAGCCAGATGGT
Organism: Bacteroidales bacterium Bact_23; assembly: GCA_001603685.1. Taxonomy (GTDB): domain Bacteria; phylum Bacteroidota; class Bacteroidia; order Bacteroidales; family Lentimicrobiaceae; genus Lentimicrobium. The sequence continues at coordinate 2,867 of LUZO01000486.1, read as the reverse complement.
TTGACCGGTTAGCCGGCTGCAATCAGGTAAATGGCAAACACTGCCAGAGCAATGCCGGCCCAGTTGACTGCTTTGAGTTTTTCGCGAAAGATGAAGTATCCGATAAGGGAGGAGAGGACAACCACACTGATATTCATCAGTGGAAGAAATACCGAAACCTGAATCACCGTCATTCCTTTAATCATGTTAAATACTGAAAACCAGTTTAGTAATCCCAGGACAATGCCGGCAAACAAATCGTTGAGTTTGAATCCGGCTTTCAGCTTCAGCAGCCGGAATGCCGTAACCAGAGCACCGATGGCAAATGCCACCGTAAAGGCGGAAGCCACATAGTTTACATAAGCTGCGTCATCGTCCGGAGGTAGGAAATAATGCTGGGTTATCTTGATGGACGAATCATTGATTCCGGTCAGGATGAATACGGCAAGCGTGATGAAAAGCACCTGAATGTTGATATTCAGTGCCTTCTCGCTTTTCAGGGTAAGATAAAATGCGACGAACGCCAGCAATATTCCTGCAATCTTAACAAAGCCCGAGCTATCGCCAATTACGAAAATGCCCATCAGTACCGGTATGATTACCGACATTCTTCCGCTGATGGCGGTAATGGCAATGCCGGCGCGCCTGGCGGAAACGGCATAGGAGATAAATCCGGTAATCAGAACCGTACCAGTAATCAGCGACATAACCATCCAGCCTGGCAGGGGAAAGGTAACCATCGGCAAATGGCCTCCGGCATAGCCAAATCCAAACAGCGCCCCTACGGCGTAATTCAGGGTTATGGCGGTGAGGCTGTCAACGCCGAAGCGCTCAAATATTTTAAAGCAAACCAGTACCAGGGTGGAAGCGGCTATGGCCAGCAGCAGGTAGATCATGCAGGTTGAGGGTGTTAAAAAGTAAAATATGCTGATTTTCAGTATGATTTACAGAAGTCAATAATTCAGAATGAGATAGATTGGCAGGCTTTGGCCGAAAGGCCTTTCCAGTATGTTGTCCGGATTTATTTCTGAAAGATGCCGGAAGCTGTATTTATAATGCCTGTCGGCAAAGAAAATGGCCCCGCCTCTTACATTTTTCATCATTTCATCCATTATCCGACGGCCGTTCCGTTGCAGTATTCCGCCCAGGCTCAGCTGACTGCGTTCCCAGACAAAGTATTCGTTCCGGATATAATTGCACAACTCCGGAAGCATGGTTCCCGCCATCCCGGTCAGTTCCAGGAGGGTGACGCCCAGCCCCAGCACCAGATGATCATGATCCTGAAGCAGCAGTCCGCTTTCCGGATAGTAATCGGTAAGCAGATAGTCCTTTTTCTTTGTCCCGGGCTCCGTTTTGTAAAAGGTAAACAGGTCGTAGGCATACGAGATCTCCTGAAAATCAGACCTTGAAAAAAGTTTTTCGGTCTCTTCCCTGAGTTCACTTTGCGAGATATGCGCCCGTGAAGGCAGGTCATTTAACTCTATCAGGTATTCCTCATGATAATCAACTCTGGCCATATAGATGGCAGTAGCAAGATTCCCGGCTACATCCGCCTTGCAGCCCTCTTCCTGCAGCCATTCCGACATCAGATCGGTGGAGAAGGGGATGGTGTTCAGGTAGAAAAAAAAGACTACCGGCAGAAGTTTTATATTTTCCGGGGCTGATAGCGAAAATTCGCTGTCAAGGCTGATAAAAGGCTCTTTTCCGCCAAATTTCCTGAGTAGCCCTGCGGTAGAATAGACCAGTGAGCCGCATAGGGCGGCGGGCGGCAACTGCGAGATGTCGGCAAGCGAGAAGGTTAGTTCGGTAACCGGAAGCTCGCGCGATGAGATGATCAGCGAAGTGCCACGGCAATCAGGCCGGAAAGGCTTTTCACCAGCAAACATTCCGGTATAGGGATCAAAGTCGAAAGGTGTGTCGTCAACAATCAGGCTGCTCATATTATCTAAGGTCTGAAGCGCAAAGGTATCAAATCGTAGTTTGTCCGCAATCATTGCGCGCCGACTTTTAAAAATAGGACTATTTTTGTAACCCAAATTATCCCATGACAAACGCAGAACTCGAAAACCATCTGTATCAGTCCATATTGCCGGAATATGGTGAGCGTGAGGCCAATGCAATCCGCCGCTTCCTTTTTTCGGCCCTGCACGGATATAGTTCCGCCCAATGGCTGCTGATCAGACATGAACAGGCTGCCCCTGAGCTTGCCGATGCTGTAAATCAGGCCATTCCGGCACTTTTAAGGCATGTTCCGGTTCAGTATATCGTGGGAAAAACATGGTTCTGCGACCTGGAATTCATGGTAAAACCCGGCGTACTGATTCCCCGCCCCGAAACGGAAGCCCTGGTAATGATGATTGCTGAAAAGTACGGAAACAGCACCGGAATGTGCGTACTCGACATTGGCACCGGCAGCGGTGCAATTGCGGTAAGCCTTGCCGTTTTGCTGGATAACCCCGTGGTAGAAGCTTTTGATATCAGTCCGGTTGCACTTGAAGTGGCTGCAGCCAACGCCCGCCGGCATAACCGTCTGGTCAGTTTCAGGCAGGTAGATATTCTCGACAGGCAGGCATGGCCATCAGGAGAGGCTTACGATCTGATTGTCAGCAACCCGCCTTATGTAAAGGAGTCGGAGAAAATGTTTATGCAGCCCAATGTGCTGAAATATGAGCCTGAACTGGCGCTTTTTGTTGAGGATATGGATGCCCTTAAATTTTACCGTGCCATTGCCGGATTTGCCCTGCTGAATCTTAAGCCGAACGGCTCCCTTTGGTTCGAAATAAATGAAACTGAGGGGGATAACATCAGGCAAATGCTGACAGAGATGGGATTCTGCAATATTCATATATTGAATGATTTACATGATAAACAGCGGTATGCCTGTGGCC